>NZ_JAQYWZ010000300.1:0-233 GCF_036290945.1 Streptomyces sp. BE303 | reverse complement strand
GCGGCTTCGTGTCCGCCGCCGGTGAGTTCGACGCGGGGCTGTTCGGGATCTCGCCGCGCGAGGCGCTGGCGATGGACCCGCAGCAGCGGTTGATGCTGGAGACGTCGTGGGAGGCGTTCGAACGGGCCGGGGTCGACCCGCTGTCGCTCCGCGGCGAGCAGGTCGGCGTGTTCGCCGGAACCAACGGTCAGGACTACGTCGCGCTGCTGGACGACGGGTCCGAGGACGTCGCG
>NZ_JAQYWZ010000299.1:0-398 GCF_036290945.1 Streptomyces sp. BE303 | reverse complement strand
GTCGCAGACCAGGGCGGCGGCGGACCGCCTCCGGACGGGCACCGGGACCACAACGCTGTCCACCAGCCCGGCGAGACCGATGCCGGCCGCCTGCTCCGCCAGCGCGGCTGCCAGGGCGATCGGCGCGCCCCGCTGCCGCCGCCCCGGCCGACGGCGCGGGCACGGCGTCGAGGGTGGACCCGGAGGTCGGACCGGGCCTAGGCCCTGTTGTCGGGGTCGAGGGCGTGCATGAGGTGGACGTCCTGTTGCTGGTCGCCAGCCGCCGCACCTCCACCGGGCCGAGCACGGGTGAGCACACGGCGGAACACAAGTGACGCTATATCAGCTCGGAGTGCGTCGAGGGGTCGATGTCGGCCGCTCGGGGGGCGGTTGGGGGGGGGGCGTGGGGGTGGGTGGGC
>NZ_JAQYWZ010000298.1:0-411 GCF_036290945.1 Streptomyces sp. BE303 | reverse complement strand
GTGGTGCGGGGTACGGCTGTGATCCTGGACGGTGCGTCGATCGGTCTGAGGGCGCCGAACGGTCCGTCGCAGCAGCGGGTGATGCGGGCCGCGTTGGCGCAGGCGGGGTTGAACCCGCAGGACGTCGACGCGGTCGAGGCGCACGGCACCGGCACGACGCTCGGCGACCCGATCGAGGCCCAGGCCCTCCTGGCCACCTTCGGTCAGGACCGGGACGGCGGCGACCCGCTCTGGCTCGGGTCGGTGAAGTCCAACATCGGGCACACGCAGGCGGCGGCCGGTGTCGCCGGCATCATCATGATGGTTCTGGCGATGAGGCACGGGACCCTGCCCGCGACGCTCCACGCCGACGAGCGTTCCCCGCTCGTGGAGTGGGCTTCGGGCGCGGTGTCGCTGTTGACGGAGTCGCGG
>NZ_JAQYWZ010000297.1:0-712 GCF_036290945.1 Streptomyces sp. BE303 | reverse complement strand
GCCGCGCCGCTCTCGAAGCCGGCGTTGCCGAGCAGGTGCGCGGAGGGGCAGGGGCTGTTGGCGTCGGTGACGGCCCAGGTGAAGGTGGTGCTCGCGGTCGCGCCGGAGGGGAAGGTGGCGGTCACCGTCACGGTCGTCGATCCGGTGGTGCCGGGTGTGCCGGTGATCCTGCCGGTGGCGGCGTCGAGCGCGAGGCCGTCCGGGAGGTGGTCCGCCGTGTAGGCGGGCGTGCCGGAGCCTCCCGCGGTCGGGACCAGCAGGTCGACCGCGGTGCCGAGCGCGGTGACCTGGTCGCCCGGATGCGTGAGCGCGGGGGCCGTGGGCAGGGCGGTTCCGACGTTGACGGCGCTCCAGGCGGCGGCGACGGCGGTGTACTCGCCGCTGCCGGCGCCGTAGAGGTCCTCGGCCGCGTGCAGGGTCGCGGCGCGGGCGCCGGCGTAGTTGGTGGTGGAGGTCATGTAGGCGGTCAGCGCCCGGTACCAGATGGCGGCGGCCTTGTCCCGGCCGATCCCGGTGAGCGTGGAGTGGTCGTAGGTCGGGCTGTCGTACGCGACGCCGTTGACGGTCTTCGCGCCACTGCCCTCGGAGAGCAGGTAGAAGAAGTGGTTGGCGACGCCGGAGGAGTAGTGGACGTCGATGCCGCCGAGGCCCCGGCGCCAGTAGTCGGCGGAACGGCCGTCCTTGGACGGCTTGTCCATGAAGCGCAGCGGGG
>NZ_JAQYWZ010000296.1:0-1309 GCF_036290945.1 Streptomyces sp. BE303 | reverse complement strand
GAGGGAGCCGGCGTAGACGTTCTCGGCGACGGAGACGTGGGGGATGATCTCGGGTTCCTGGGGGATGATGCGGATCCCGGCGGTTCGGGCCTGGGCGGGTGAGGCCAGGTCCACCCGCTCGCCGTCGAGGACGACGTGGCCTTCGGTGGGCTGGTGGTCGCCGGTGAGGATCTTGAGGAGGGTGGACTTGCCGGCGCCGTTCTCGCCCATGAGGGCGGTGACCTGACCGGCGGGGAAGTCGAGGGTGACTCCGCCGAGGGCCCGTACCGCGCCGAACCGCTTGGTGACCTGGTGAACACCGGCCGTCCCCGATGGCCCCGGGTCGGGAGTCGGCGTGTGGGCTTCGCGCATGAGAGTTCCTCGCGAGGTCGGACGGAGGGTAGATGAAGTCGATCAGGGGCCGAGTCCGCCGCGAGGGACGGCAGGAGCAGGGCCCGTACGCCTCCGGCCCCATGGTCAGGGCAGCTGACGGAGCCGGAGGCGCGGGCGGGTCGGCGTGGCCAGGCCGTACCGACCGTTCAGGGGTGCGGTGTCAGCTGCAGGTGACGCCGGCGGTCTTCCAGGTGGTGGCATCGACCATGGTGGTCGGCGCGAACGCCTCCTTCGGGAACTCCTTGCCGTTCTTGAGCTTGTCGTACATGGTCTGGACGGCGAGGGCGCCGACGTCCTTGCCGTTGATGAAGAGGGCGGCCTTCATGCCCGAGGGCTTGCCGGAGCCCCAGTTCTTGCAGGCGAGGTAGGCGCCGAGGCCCACGCCGATGACGCGGTCGGCGCCGATGCCGGCGTTCTCCAGGGCGGTGACGCCGCCCTGGACGTTCTCGTCGTTGCAGCCCCAGACGACCCAGTTCTTGACGCCGGGGTTGGCGGTGACGGTGGCGGCAATCTTGTCCTGGGCGCCGGTGGGGGTGTTGTCGGTGGCGACGTCGATGTTCTGGACGCCGGGCGCGACCGTGCCGAAAGCCTCCTTCGCGGCCTTCACGCGGTCGCCGCAGACGGTGACGTCCTGCTTCCAGGCGGAGATGGTGCGGGTCTCCGCAGGCTTCCAGGCCGCCTTCTTGAACTCCTCCGCGGCGCGCTTGCCGACCTCGCCGCCCATCTGGGCACCGGAGAAGCCGATCCGCGGGACGAGGTTGTCCTTCGCGCACACGGACGGGTCGGGGCCGTTGGCGCAGATCTGGTCGTCGGAGGTGAGCAGGGCGACCTTGGCGTCCTTGGCGGCCTGGACGACCTGGGGTCCGACGGCGGGGTCGGGGACGACGATGACGACGCCGTTGGTCTTCTGTGCGATCGCGGCCTGGACCTCGCTGAT
>NZ_JAQYWZ010000295.1:0-371 GCF_036290945.1 Streptomyces sp. BE303 | reverse complement strand
GCGCGACTCGAGGCCGCGGTCCTGGAACGAGCGGTCGGGCGCCCCCGCACCGCCCGACCCGTGCCCGCGCACCGCGGCAGCCTGCTCCCGCACCTCGGTCAGCAGGGTCCGTCGCGCCACGGCGGGCGAGAGGTCCGTCTGGCGGAGCTCGGTGTTCCGCCGGCAGGTCTCTGTCAACACGCTGACTGTCGCGCGGACTTCGGGTAGTTGTGCGAGGTCCGACGGTGTCGGGTGCCCGCCGGACTGGGAGGGGTTCGGTTCCGTCCGCTGTTCAAGCGCGGTGAGCTAGTCGAGGCCGCGGTCCTGGAACGAGCGGTCGGGCGCCACCGCACCGCCCGACCCGTGCCCGAGCACCGCGTCCAGGCGGGCCG
>NZ_JAQYWZ010000294.1:0-318 GCF_036290945.1 Streptomyces sp. BE303 | reverse complement strand
GGTGATCGTCCGCGGCAACGACGCCCTCCTCCCGCGGCCGATCGGCCGGACCGCCCGTCTGTTCTCCCTGCTGCTCGGGCGGCTCCGCGAGACCGGCTGGCAGCCGGTCGTGGTGCCGTGCCCCGTCCCCGGCCACGCGCCCGGCTTCCGTGCCCCCGCCCGACTGGTCGGCGGTCACCGTTCCCGGCGCCTCGCCCGCCGGCAGGCCCGCTCCGCCGTGCGCGCCGTGACGCCGCTGTCCCCGTCCTCCGGGCCGGAGTTCCAGGACCGGGCCGAGCTGCTCCGCGCCCCCGACGGCGTCCACCCGAGCTCCCGGGG
>NZ_JAQYWZ010000293.1:0-390 GCF_036290945.1 Streptomyces sp. BE303 | reverse complement strand
GGTGATGCGTTGGTCGCGGTGACGACGGTGTCGTTCGACATCGCGGGGTTGGAGTTGTTCGGGCCGTTGGTGCGTGGGGCTTCGGTGGTGTTGGCGGATCGTGTGACGGTGCGGGATCCGTTGGCGTTGTCGGCGTTGGTGGATCGGGTGCGTCCGGCGGTGGTGCAGGCGACGCCGAGTCTGTGGGAGGGGTTGTTGGCGGAGGCTCCGCCGGTGTCGTTGCGGGGGGTGCATGCGCTGGTGGGTGGTGAGGCGTTGTCGGCCGGGTTGGCGGAGCGTCTGGTGCGTGGGTGCGGTCGGGTGACGAACGTGTACGGGCCGACGGAGGTGACGGTGTGGGCGACGGCGGCGGAGCTGGCGGCCGACCACCGGGGCATCCCCGCCATCGGC
>NZ_JAQYWZ010000292.1:0-757 GCF_036290945.1 Streptomyces sp. BE303 | reverse complement strand
GTAAAGACGCCGGTTCCTCGCGTACTCCTCTCCATCCCGCTTGCCGAACCCGCACCATCTGGCAGTACTGGCACGTCCCGGCTTTGTCAGGGCCGCTCCCGCCCTCCCCGGCATCACCCGGATCAGGCTGCCCTCAGCTCCACCTCCCTGCTACGACAGGTCGGCGGCGAAGGTCTCTCACCTCCACACGAACCACAGCGCCTCACGGCGCAACTCGAAGACGATCCAGCCCCCACACGCCGCCCCGATGCTTTTACCCGCGGCCACACCTCCTTCTTCCACAGCTCCACCGCATGCTCGTCACGCTCGAGGGCCCTGCGGGCGGGTGCCTGCCAGGACCAGCCGTGCCGTTTCAGCAGCCGCCACACCGTCGGGACCGAAAGACTGAGCTGCAGCCGGCGCTGAATCACGCTCCGCACCCGGGCCGGCGTCCACCGCTCATCCGCGAAACCATGCGCGGTCGGCCCCTTGCCGAGTTCCTCCTCGAGCACGGCGAACTGGGCGTCGGTGACAGTCGGGGAGTTGGCCGGCCCAGCTGAACGCAGTGCCTCCATCCCGCCCTCACGCCAGGCACGACGCCAGCGTTCCACCGACCGCACGCTCACCCGCAGATCCTTTGCGATCACCGTGGTCTTCTCACCCACCGCGAACCGCATCCCGGCCTGGAACCGGATCCCCTCACGAAACGCCCGACGCTCAGCGGTCAGGCCCCCACCCTCCGGATACCTCACACCAACGGCATACCGCAGGGATCACG
>NZ_JAQYWZ010000291.1:0-50078 GCF_036290945.1 Streptomyces sp. BE303 | reverse complement strand
CTTCCGCGGCACCGATGCGAACACCTCAGCCACGAACGCGGCCAACTCGCCACGGAGTTGCTCAATCTCCCCCAAGTTCACGCCGACCAGGATGCCCGACAGGCCGACCAAGATCAATACAAGTTAACGAAGTACTACTAGCTCACTCATATCTGTGGACTATAGATCCAGAGTCTTCTGGTCTTTCCCTGCCGCCCCCGGGTGAGGGGAGGCTGGGTGCCATGACGACTTCGCAGAAGACTGCTCTGATCACCGGCGCGAACAAGGGCATCGGCAAGGAGACGGCGCGCAGGCTCGCAGCCCGCGGCATCACCGTGCTGATCGGCGCCCGCAACGCCGAGCGTGGCGAGGCTGCGGCCGAGGAGCTTCGCGCGGGCGGCGCCGACGTTCGGTTCGTTCCGCTGGACGTCACCGACGAGACCTCGGTCCAGGCCGCCGCCAAGCACATCGACGCCACGTTCGGTCGCCTCGACATCCTCGTCAACAACGCCGCGATCGCCGCCGGACCGCAGAAGCCGAGTGAGACCCCGGCCGCCACCGTCCGGCAGGTCTACGAGACCAACGTGTTCGGCGTCATCGCGGTGACCCACGCCATGCTCCCCCTGCTCCGCCGCTCCGCCGCCGCACGCATCGTCAACATGTCCAGCGAACTCGGCTCCCTCACCCACCTGGCCGACCCGGACAGCCCGTGGTCCTCCTACTCCTCGGTCCTCCTCCCTTACTGCACCTCGAAGAGCGCGCTGAACGCGATCACCTTGCTCTACGCCGGTGAACTGCGCGCCGAAGGGATCCTGGTCAACGCGGTGAGTCCCGGCTACTGCGCGACCGACCTCAACCGCCACACCGGGATACGCACGGCGGAGGAGGGCGCGGCCGTGGCGGTCGACCTGGCGACGGCGGGCGAGGACGGCCCGACGGGCGCCTTCTTCGCCGAGGACGGGCCGATTCCCTGGTGAGACCGTGCCGCCCGCGGCCGAGCTGCTTGTTGCTCGTGGACGACGAGGGTGACGGCGACGCCGGAGGAGCGGATCTCCCCGGCGGCTTCACCGCGCCCTCCGGCTCGGGGCCTTCGATACGCGGCCCCCGGCCCCCGGGGCCACCGGTCGGCGGTACCCGCCGGGATCTCGGCGGGTACCGGCGCCGTCCACCGCCTACCGTCTGCCGACGGCTCGGCGGCCCGGCCTCACTTCAGGTGCCGGCCGAAGAACCGGACCCCGTCCTCCACCTCGAACCAGGGCGTGCCGGTGTGCCCGCCCAGGTTGGAGTGCAGCGTCTTCTCCTCGGCGCCGAACGCGTCGAACAGGTCCAGGGCCCGCTGCCGGGGGTTCCCCTCGTCGTCCCACTGCAGCAGGAAGAGCAGCGGGACGGTGACCTGCCGGGCTTCCTCGCGCTGGGCGCGGGGCACGTAGCCCCCGGCGAAGAACCCGGCCGCCGCGATGCGCGGCTCGACCGCCGCCAGCCGGATGCCGACGGCCGTCCACCCCGAGTACCCGACCGGGCCGCCGATCCCGGGCAGAGCGAGGAGGGCGTCCAGGGTGGTCCGCCACTCCGGGACCGCCCTCTCGACCAGTGGGCCGATGAAGGATTCGAAGATCTCGTCGACCGGCTCGCCGGCCTGCACCGCCCGGCGGATGTCGGCCCGGGCCCGGTCGTCGGCGGCGGAGCGGGGCCGGTCACCGCACCCCGGGGCGTCGATGGAGGCCACCGCGTAGCCGTGCGCCGCGGAGTGCCGGGCCCGGGCCACCAGCCGGGACGCGCTCTTGGGCAGGCCGTTGTTGTGGGCCATCAGGATCAGCGGCAGCGGTGCCGCCGATTCAGGGGTCCACAGGGTGCCGGGGATCTCCCCGAGGGTGAATTCGCGTTCGAGGACGCCGTCGTCGAGGCGCTGCTCGGAAGTGAAACGCATGGTCATGCCTTTCGGGAGTGCTCGTGAACGGCGCTCCCGGGCGACCTACCGCCCGACCATGACCCCGCAAGGGAGCACCCATGTCGATCCTGCGTTCACGGGTACCACCTCCTCGGTCTCTCGCACGGCCTCCGGAAACGTAGCAGTGGCCGCAGTCGTCCGCCAACAGGTTTTCGCGGAGGCTCCCCGGCCGGATGCCACGGAGCCGGAGCGCTCCGCCGAGCCCTCGGCGGTCATCCTGCCGGGGCCTCGGGCGTCTGCTCGACGAGGGTGGCGGTGGCACGGTCGGGGAACTCGCAGAACCGGCGGTGTTCGTCGTCGTCGAAGCGGAGAGTCGAAGCCCTGACCGGGCTCACGCCCGGCCCTGGTCCACGGCACCGGCACCGGCGCCGGCACCGGGTACGGCGTCGTCCGGCGCGCGGGACGGGCCGGGGGCGTACAGCTCCAGGTGCATGCCCCAGGGGGTGAGGACGTAGACCCAGCGGGTGCCGGCCACCGGGTGGGCGGCGTGGATGGTCTGCGGGTCGGCGAGGACCCGCACGCCACGGGCGCGCAGGTACGCGGCGGCCGCGTCCACGTCGGCGACGCGCAGGGCCAGGTGGTGACCGCCCCAGTCGCTGTTGGCCGGCTGGACGCGGCGCTGGTCCGGAGCCTCGTACTCGAAGAGTTCCAGCTCCAGTCCGTCGGGCAGGCGGACCACCGCGACCATGGCCCGGGCCCTCGGGTGGACGTTCAGGTGGCGGGCCATCCAGTCGCCGTCGTCCTCCACCGGCCCGGCCCGGTAGACCTCGGTGGCGCCGATGACGCCGGTGAAGAACTCGACCGCCTCGTCCAGGTCGGGGACGGTGTAGGCGGCGTGGTGAGCGCCCAGCAGCCCGGGCAACGCGCGCGTCAGGGGGTCGGTCGTGGTCACGGCTGGAGCTCCGGGGTGGTGGTAGGGGCCGGCGCGGCGGCCGGGACACCGGCGCGCAGGATCAGCACAGTCAGGACGGCCGCGCCGGCCAGCAGCAGCGGGACCAGCAGGAACCCGGCGCCGGGACTGATCCGGTCGGAGAGCGCGGCCAGCAGCATCGGGGCGGCCCCGAAGGCCGTCCCCGAGGCGTAGCCCATCCGGCTGGAGGCGGCGTCGGGCCCGTTGGTGGCGGTGTCCAGGACCAGCACGATGGCCATCGGGAACTGCAGGGCCATCCCCAGGCCGCAGACCACCAGGCCGCCGACCGCGACGGCGGGTGCGGTCGAGGCCCAGAACAGCGCGAAGCCGACGGCCGAGAACGCGAGCGAGCCGAGCAGGACCGCCCCGGCGGGGAAGCGCAGGGTGAACCGGGCGCCGAGCAGTCGCCCGACGAAGATCCCGACGACCAGGGCCGCGCCGGCGGCGGTCGCGCCGGCGGCACTCACCCCGGCGTGTTCGCGCAGGTAGTCGGACTGCCACTGGGTCAGGCAGACCTCGACGCCCGCCACCGCGACGATCACGCCGAGGGCGGCCAGGAAGAGCCGGGGGTCACCGCGCCCGGTCACGGCGGGGGCGGGGGTCCGGCCGGCCGGTCCGCCGGCGGACCGGCCCTGCGACGTCGTCGCGTCCGCCACCTGGTGACCCGAGGGCAGCCGGTGGCGCAGCAGCCGGCCGAGCAGCACGACCGCCAGCACGAGGACGGCGGTCACCGCGATACCGGGCCGCCAACCGAGGTCGGCGCTCACCGAGGCCCCGACGATCAGCGGCGCCAGCAGCCCGATCCCGGACATCGCCGCGTTCGCCTCGCTGATGGCGGCCGGCCCCGCCGCACCGTGGTGGTCGCTCAGCGAGGGCCAGATCGCGGTCAGCGCCACACAGCCGAAGAAGGCCGTCAGCAGCGTCGCGCCGAGCGTCTGGACGGTGCCGTGCGCCAGGGCGAGCAGCAGGGAGCCGACGGCCACCCCGCCCATCGCGCCCCAGAGCGTCCGGCTGCGGCCGAACCGGGCCACGAGGCGCGGGAACAGCGGTGCGCAGAGCAGCATCGCCAGCGAGAAGGCGGTGCCGTGCAGGCTCGCGACGAAGCGGCTGGTGTGCTGCTCGTCGCGCAACAGGGGCACGAGCGGGCCGAATCCGAAGACGAAGTACCCGTACGCGGCGATCTGCGCGTAGAGGAGCCACGTGGTGGCGTCCCTGGTCAGTCGAGGCATTGGCCGAAGTTAGCGCTACGCCGGGCGGAACGTCTGTACGCGGCTGTGGTACCCGACCGGGTACCCCGGCCGTGCGCCGCATCCGGCCATGCCGCAACGGGCCGACGGCGTGTCAGCATCACGACTCCGGCACGATGCCCGGTGCCGACGCCGATGCCGCCGGGACCGGTCGGGCGGCGCCGAACGGCCGGGGGGCTGACGCCGCACGTCGGCGAGCGGCTCCGGAGCACCCGCGGGCGGCGCCCTGCACGACGACGGAACGGCGCCGACCGCGACGACGGTGCCGGCGCGCCGCACGGCGTCGCGCCGCATCGGCGGCACACGACGAGTGCGGCACGCCCGGGGCACGACAGCGCGAGAAGGCGGCCGACGTCCGCGGCACCGTCGTGGCACGAACACGGCGCGAACACGACGCGAACGCGGCGAAGTCTCGTCAGGGGCACGGCGAAAGCACGGCACGGCACGCGAACGGTCCGGCACGGAAACGGCCCGGTGGGAACAGCCCGCCGGCGTCGACGGAGGGGAGCTCGGGGATGGACACGGTGCACAGCGGCAGGGTCCGGGTCAGCGGGGCGGTGATGACGCACCCGCGCCGGGCAGACCTGGCACGGGAGTTGATCGGCCGCTGCCGGCCGGAGGAACTGGACCTGGTGCTCGACCCGGAGCCGGACGGCCCGCCGACCGGACTGCGCACCGCCGTGGCGGCCTGGTCCTCCGTCCCGGCCGGCTCGACCCACCACCTCGTGCTCCAGGACGACGCGGTGCTCACCCCCGGCTTCTTCGACCACGTGCGCGCCGCCGCCGAGGCCGCGCCCGACGCCGCCCTGTCCTTCTACACGCACTGGCAGTCGCGCAACGCCGCCGCCGTCCGCCTGGCCGTGCTCTCCGGACACCGCTGGGCCCCCGCCACCGGCGAGTACACCCCGACCGTGGTCCTGCTGCTGCCCGCCCCGGTCGCCGCCGGGTTCGGCGCGTACGCCCGCGAGCACGGTGCGACCTGGGCCGACGACGTGGTCATGAGCCGCTACCTGCGCGAGCACGGGGTGCCGACGTACCTCTCCGCGCCGAACCTCGCCGACCACGCGGACGTGCCGAGCATGCACGCCAACGGCGGCCACGGGCCTCGGCGTGCGGCCTGCTTCGCGCCGGTCGCGCCCGGCGCGTCGTGGGAACTCGACGGCGGTCTGGCGAAGTTGGACGCGATCCCGTTCTTCAAGCACGGCCGGGCCCAGGTCGCCACCCGGCTCGGCGACGGCGGCTGGGCCGGCATCGAAGCCCACCGCTACCTGAGCAGGCTGGGCCTCGACGCGCAGGACACCGCCAAGCGCCTCGACGACCTGCTCGCCGAACCGGCTCCGGGCCGGGACGTCGTCCTGGCCGAGGTCGACCGGCCCGCGCTGCTCGCCCACTGGCAGACCGCCCTGCTGATGGGCGTGGTGACGGCCACCCGGACCGGGGCGGCCGCCGGCCCCGACGGCGTGCTCGCCGATTCGGCGCTCGCCACGCTCGGCGCCGGCGGGCTCTGCACCCGGTTCGGCGACGACGACCTCGTCAGGCTGCGCCCCGGGCTCCTGGATCTGGCGCGCTCCGGGTACGCGGAAGGGCTCGCCGCCGGCGCCCGGCTCGGCGCCGCGCCGACCGGGGGCGGCCCCGCCCGCCCGGCCCGGGCGCGTCGCGTCGTCGTGTCCGGCCCCGGGGCGCAGCCGACGGCGCCGACCGCTCCCGCCGCCCCGGCGGCCGTCCCGGCAGGCGTGGCCGGCGTGGCCCACGCGGCCGACGTCCATGACGTCCATGACGTCCACGGCGCGCAGGACGTGCGCGACGCGGACGGCTCCGAGCTGGCGGCGGCCCTGGCCCGCGCACTCGCCGACGGGGAGTGGGACGTCACCCTGTGGGGCGGGCAGGGCCCGGAGTACCCCGGCGTCCGGCACGCGGAGCCCGGCGCCGGGCTGTCCGGTGCCGCCGCCGTCCTCCAGGTGCTCGCCGACGATCCGGTGCATCGGGCGACGGCCGCGGGGGTCACCCTCGCAGCCGCCGAGGAGGCCGGTGTCGGGACGGTGGTGCTGCTCGTCGACGCGGCCGGAGCGGCGCCCCTCGGACCGGTGCCGGGCGCGACGGTGCTCCGGCACGACCTGGTCTACGGGCCGGGCATCCAGTCCGGCTCGGTGCTGGAGCAGGCCGTACGCGGGTCGCTGCTGGCCCGGCCGATCCGGATCCCCGACCAGCCGGGCCGGCGCTGGCGGCCGGTCTTCGTCGACGACCTGGCCGAGGCGGTGGACCGGGCGCTGCGCCTGCCGCCCGCCGAGGGCCAGGTGGACGTCCGCGGCGTACGGCCGATGGGCGTGGCCGACCTCGCGGAGGCGGCCTCCGCCGCGGTCCGCCCGGTCCCGGTCGAGGTGACCGGGGCGGTCGGGGCGCCGGGCGCCGAGACGAACGGCTCGGACGACCGTCGGGCCGGCGGACCGGAGGACGTCGTCGCCGTGCTCGGCCGGCGGCCCCGGACGGAGCTCGCGGACGGCCTTCGCGCCTGGTCCCAGTGGCTGGCCTACGAGGCCGAGCCCCGCCCCCGCACCGCGCGACGGTCCGGCCCCGGGCCGCTCGCCGGACCCGCCTCCGCCGCGGAATCCGGTCCCGCGACCGCGGCGCACGCCGACGACGCGACCGGGGGCGGCCGATGAGCACCGTCCCGTTCTCCACCGAGGCCGCCAGCATCCCCTCCCCCGGCGGCGCCAACGAGGACCTGGTCCTCACCGGACCGCACTTCGCCCTGGTCATCGACGGCGCGACCGCCGAACCCGGGGCCAGCACCGGCTGCGGCCACGACGTACGGTGGCTGGTCGCCGAGGTCGGGACCCGACTCGCCCGCGGCCTGCTGCACGACCCCGACGCCCGCCAGCCCCCGCGCGAACTCCTCCACGACGCGCTCACCGACCTCGCTACCGAACACGGCCGGACCTGCGACCTCGACAACCCGTGCAGCCCGACCGCCACCCTCGCCCTGCTCCGGCTCACCGGCGACACGGTCGAACACCTGGTGCTCGGCGACTCCACGGTGGCGCTGCGCGAGCACTCCGGCGCCGTCCACGCGGTCACCGACGACCGGCTGGAGCGCCTGATCCACCTGCCCTGGGCCGAACTCCGCCGCCACCGCAACCGGCCCGGCGGGTTCTGGGTGGCCGGCCCCAGGCCGGAGGCGGCCCGGCAGGCCCTGGTCGGACGCCGTCCGGTGGCGTCGCTCTCCGCCGCCGCGCTGCTCACCGACGGCGCGGCCCGCCTGGTCGAGCGCTACGACTGCTCCTGGCCGGACCTGCTCGACCTGCTGGAGGCCGAGGGCCCGGTGCAGTTGGTCGAACGGGTGCGGACCGCCGAACTGCGCACCGCGCCCGGCCGGTTCCCCGGCAAGCACCAGGACGACGCCACCGCCGTGCTCTGCCGCTTCGAGCGCGACGACCGCTACCACCGCACCGGCGACCACGCCCGCGCGGAGAGCGGCAGCGACGGCCGGGCCGACGGCGGCGAAGCGGTCACCGAGCCCGGCACCCGCACGAGCGCCACCGCGACCGACGGCAGCGGCCGGGGAACGGAGTGAACCCCGTGCCCGAGGACCACCTCGACCTCCGGGACCACCAGGACGGCACCGCGCCGTTCGGTGTCGCGTTCGTCGGCTGCGGCTACGTCGCCGACCTCTACGCGGCGACCCTGCCCAACCACCCGTCCCTCCGCCTGACCGGCGTCCACGACCGCGACCCGGCGCGGAGCGCCGCCTTCACCGCCCACCACCGCGTCCCCGGCTACCGCAGCCTCGACGCGCTGCTCGCCGACCCGGCCGTCGACGCCGTGGTCAACCTCACCAACCCCGAGAGCCACTACGAGGTGACCCGCGCCGCCCTGCTGGCCGGCAAGCACGTCTACGTCGAGAAGCCGCTGGCCACCGACCTCGAACGGGCCCGTGAGCTGGTCGAACTCGCCACCGGGCGCGGCCTTCGGCTGGCCTCGGCACCGTGCGGGCTGCTCGGCACCGCCGCGCAGACGGCGTGGCGCGCCCTGCGCGAGGGCCGCATCGGGACGCCCCGGCTGGTCTACGCCGAACTGGACGACGGTCCGATCCTGCGGATGCCGTTCCACGAGTGGATCAGCCCGTCCGGGGCGCCCTGGCCCTACCTCGACGAGTTCGAGACGGGGTGCACCGTGGAGCACGCCGGCTACTGGCTGACCTGGCTGACCGCCTTCTTCGGCCCGGTTCGCGAGCTCACCGCCTTCGCCACCCTCCTCGCCCCCAACCCCCATGTCCCACCCGGGACTCCGCTCGCACCGGACTTCTCGCTCGCCGTCCTCTCGTTCGAGAGCGGGGTGACGGCCCGGCTGACCACCAGCATCCACGCGCCCAAGGACTACTCGCTGCGGGTGATCGGCGACGACGGCCTGCTGACCGTCGCCGACTCCTGGCAGTACGACTCGCCGGTCACCGTCCGCCGGCACCCGGACGGCGTCCCGGAGACCGTGCCGCCCGCCGAGGGCCCCGCGCGCCCCTTCCGCTACCCCGGCACCCACGACATGGACTTCGCCCGCGGGGTGGCCGAACTCGCCGTCGCCGCAAGCGGATCACGCCCGACCGGGTTGCCGCCGGACCACGCCCTGCACGTCCTGGAACTCACTCTGGCGATCTCCGGGGCGGGACCCGGCGCCGTCATCCGTCCCACCACCACCTTCGCGCCCGTCCCACCGATGCCCTGGGCCCGGTGAGCAGGACCGCGACTCCCGACCGCGGCACCGCAGCACGCCGCGCGGCACAACCCGCACAAGCACGCCACGCACGACCCGCACCACTCTCACCCCTCGCACCACGAGCAGCGATCAGGAGCAGTGAGGAGCAATGACCAGACCCATGCCTCCCGACCATTCCGTACACGACCGGCCGGGGCTGTCCTTCCTCGGGACCGGCTACCTCGGCACCACCTACGCCGCCTGCTACGCCGAACTCGGCCACCGCGTGATCGGCCTGGACGTCGACACCGCGAAGGTCGCCGCCCTCAACGCCGGCACGGTGCCCTTCCACGAGCCCGGCCTCACCGAGCTGGTCCGGCGCGGACTGGCCTCCGGGCGGCTGGAGTTCACCACCGACCCCGCCGTCGCGGCCGCCGGGGCCGACGTGCACTTCCTGTGCGTCGGCACCCCGCAGCGGCCGGACGGCACCGGCGCCGACCTCGACCAGGTCGCCGCCGCGGTGCGCACGCTGGCCCCGCACCTGCACGGCCGGGCCCTGGTGGTCGGCAAGTCCACCGTGCCGGTCGGCACCGCCGAGTGGATCGAGCGGCTGCTGCGCAAGCACGCACCCGACGACGCCGACCCCGAGGTCGCCTGGTGCCCGGAGTTCCTCCAGGAGGGGCACGCCGTCGACGACGTGCTGCGCCCGGACCGGATCGTGGTCGGCGCGCGCGGTGACTGGGCTCGCGAGACCCTTGCCCGGGTGCACGACGGCGTGCACGAGCTGGCCGCCCGCGAGGGCCGGGAGATCCCCGTCCTGGAGACCGACTTCGCCACCGCCGAGCTGGTCAAGACGGCCGCCAACGCCTTCCTCGCCACCAAGATCTCGTTCATCAACGCGATGGCCGAACTGTGCGAGGCGTCCGGGGCGGACGTCGCCGCGCTCGCCCGGGCGCTGGGCCACGACTCCCGGATCGGACCCGAGTTCCTGCGGGCCGGGGTGGGCTTCGGCGGCGGCTGCCTGCCCAAGGACATCCGCGCCCTGCAGGCGCGTGCGCACCAGCTCGGGGCGGGCGCCGCGGTGCGGTTCCTGCACGAGGTCGACCTGATCAACCAGCGCCGCCGTGAGCGGGTTCTGCAGCTCGCGGGGGAGCTGCTGGACCGCACCGCCGGCCCGGCCGGACCGGAGCTCGCGGGCAGCCGGATCGCCGTCCTCGGCGCGACCTTCAAGCCCGACTCGGACGACGTGCGCGACGCGCCCGCGCTGGCGGTGGCGCGGATGCTGCACGGCGCCGGTGCGCTGGTGCGGGTCTACGACCCGCTCGGCCGGGAGAACGCGCGTCGCAGCCACCCCGAACTCGCCTACGCGGAGAGCCTGGAGGCGGCCTGCGCGGACGCCGACCTGCTCTGCGTGCTCACCGAGTGGGCGGAGTTCCGCACCGCCGACCCGGCCGCGCTGGCGCCGCTGGTCAGCGGGCGCCTCGTGATCGACGGCCGCAACTGCCTGGACCGCCAGGCGTGGCACGCGGCCGGCTGGACGTACCGCGGCCTGGGTTGGAAGGAGGCGGCCTGAGATGGCCGGTGACCGGAAGGAGGAGGGCCTGATGACCGGACGGCCCGCAGAACGGACGATCCTGGTGACCGGAGGGGCCGGCTTCGTCGGCGGCAGGCTGATCGGCAGCCTGGTGGCGACCGACCCCTCGGCGCGGATCGTCTCGGTGGACAACTACTTCACGGGTACGCCCGAGCGTCACGTGGACCACCCGAACGTGCGTTACCTGCACGGCGACACGGCCGACGTGGTCACCCTGTGGACCGATCGGAGCCTGCCCCCGCCGACCGTGGTGTACCACCTCGGCGAATACTCGCGCATTCCGCAGTCCTTCGAAGAACCGGACCGTGTCTGGGAGTTCAACCTGCGCGGCACCAAGGAGGTGGTCCGGCTCTGCCGTCTGCACGGCGCCAAGCTGGTGTACGCGGCGTCCAGTTCGAAGTTCGGCAACGACGGCCGGGACGAGCACCTCAACCCGTACGCCTGGACCAAGGCCAAGAACATCGAGTACATCCGCAACACCGCGCAGTGGTTCGGCCTGGACCACGTGATCACGTACTTCTACAACGTCTACGGGCCCGGCCAGATCGCCACCGGCTCCTACGCGACGGTGATCGGCATCTTCGAGGAGCAGTTCCGGGCCGGCCTGCCGTTGACGGTGGTCGAACCGGGCACCCAGAGCCGCGACTTCACGCACATCGACGACATCGTCGAGGGGCTGCTGCTGTGCGCGGAGCGCGGCTCCGGGGACGGCTACCTGCTGGGCCGGGGCGAGGAGCACCGACTGGTCGACGTGGCCCGGATGTTCGGGACCGAGATCGAGATGGTGACGGCCCGCAGAGGTGAGCGGGTCGGCGGCCGGGCGGACAACTCCCTGGCACGGGAGCTCGGCTGGGAGCCCAGGATCTCCCTGCCCGACTACATCGCCGAGTTCGTCGCCACCCGGGGGCCGGTGCCGGTCTCCTGAGCACCGACGGGGTCGACGATCCCGTAGCGCAGGGCGATCGCCACCGCCAACGTCCGGTTGGGACAGTTCAGTTTGGCCAGCACCATGGTGACGTGGCGTTTCGCGCCGTGCACCGAGATGCCCAGCCGGGCGGCGATCTCCTTGTTGCTCAACCCCTCGACGAGCAGCCCGAGGGTCTGCCGCTCCCGCCCGGTCAGCGCCCCGCCGGCCACCCCCGGCAGGCCGCCGCGCTGGTCCGGCACCCGCGGACCGGTTCGGACCCGGCCGGGCGCCGGCAGGCGGCGGAGCACCAGCCGGCGCAGCGAATCCTCAAGGACGGCGGTGGTCAGCTGCTCCAGCGGCAGGAAGCCGTCGACCCGGGCGGTGGCCCAGGATCCCGGCTCCCGTGCGGCGTTGGCGCCGAGCAGGACGAGCAGCCGGGCCTCACCGCGCGGGGTGGCGAACACCGCCCGGGCCCACGGGGCGACCTCCTCGGCGCAGACCAGGACGACCACGTCGGCCTGCCAGAGTTCGACGGGCGAACCGATCCGGTCGTGCGGCTTGGTGGTCACCTCCCCCACCAGGGGCAGGGCGCGGAGCATGCCGGCGATCCCGTGACGGTGCATCTCGCCCTCGGCGACCACCGTCACCGCGAGGGCGGCTCCGCGCCCGGGAGGGGCGGCGGGCCCGCCCGGCTCGGTCACGACGCGCCCCCCAGCAGCTCGGCCCACACCCGGACCGCAGCAGGGTCGACGGGGCGGTCCCAACTGCCCTGCGGGCGGGCCCGGGTGCCGACGTGGAAGGCGTTCACACCGCCCGCGAGCAACGGCGCCGCCTCCGGTTCGCGCAGCGTCCCGCCGGCGATCAGCCGGGGCACGGCCCCGCGCTCGCCGGGGACACCGCGCCCGGCCAGCGCCCGGTGTTCGGCGAGCAGGGTGGTGAGGCCCTCCGCGACGCCCTCCCGGCCCCCCGAACTGAGCACCGCGTCGAGCCCGGGAAGTCCGGACAGCGCCGCCCAGGCCGCCGATCGGTCGGCGGCGAAGTCGATCGCCTTGTGGAAGGTCCACGGACGCCCGTCCAGCACCTCCAGCACGGCCTCGACGGCCGGCAGGTCCACCGCGCCGTCGGGCGTCAGGAACCCGAGGACGAACTCCTCCGCCCCGGCACACAGCAGTTCCCGGGCCCGTTCCCGCAGTACCTGAACCTCGCCCGCGGCGAAGCCGTCCGCCTCGCGCACCATCACGCGCACCGGCAGGTCGACCGCCGCACGCACCTCCCGCACCGTCTCCGCCGACGGCGTCAGCCCCCACCTCGCCATGTCACTAACCAGTTCGATTCGATCCGCACCCCCGTGCTCGGCAGCCCGGGCGTCCCCCGCGTCCAACGCGATCACTTCAAGCATTGGTCTAGACATACCGGAATGATCTCACAGCGCCTCCGACCGGGCTGTCGTGTCCGCATAACAGAATCACCGGGCGGGCGCCGGGACTTCGCGTAGGCGGACATCCCTCACCGTAGGCGGGTACGAAGGGCGGTTCGATCCCAGAGATCTGGGATCGAATGCGCCATGCCCCCCCCGGGCCGGCAAGCCCCAATCGCGGGCTCGCCCTCGACGAGGACGAGCTTGAGCGGGGGCTCGGCGCGGCGAAGTTCGCGTAGCCGGGGCGGCGCCTGGCCGGCCCGGCACCGACAAACTTGGAGCAGAAGGCGACGGAGCCTTCGAGATCGGCGACGCACACGGAGCGAGCCGAACACGGGACATGACGGTCTCCCCGACCAGGGTGTCCCCGGCGCACCAGGCCGAGCGGGCCGGTGACCCGCTCTCGGAGGAGATGGTCGAGGCGCGTGCCGGTGATCTTCTCCAGCGCGGGCCCGGGCGTCACCGGCGGGATCGGAGCGGACGCAGGCGCGCGCCGCCGGGGGTGCACCCGCGACGGCCTGCGGGGCGGGTGGGAGAACGGCGGCGGTCACGGCCGCGACGGTCAGCACGGCGGCGGTGAGCGCCGTGGTCCGGGTGAAGGTCATGACGCACTGTGCGCGGACCGCCCCGGGCCGGGCGGGCGCAACACTCCGCAGGGTCCTCCGACGGGCCCAGCCCGGCCACGCGCCGCGCCGGGACGGGCCCGGGACGGGGGACGTCAGGGCGCCACAGGCGCCCCGAGCCGGTCGGCCAGGGTGGCCAGTGCGGCACCGAGCGGGAGGTCGGCCCGTACGGCGGCGAGGTCGTCGGCGCGGGTGGGCCCCTGGTTGACGATGGCGACGGGCTTGCCGGCGCGGGCGGCGCGACGGGCGAAACGCAGGCCCGACAGGACGCTCAGGGAGGACCCGAGGACGAGCAGCGCGCGGGCGTCGTCGACCAGGTCGTAGCAGTGCTGGACCCGGGGCACGGGCACGTTCTCGCCGAAGAAGACCACATCGGGCTTGAGGACTCCGCCGCACACCTCGCAGGGGGCGATCCGGAAGGACTGCGCCAGCTCGGCGGGCAGGTCGGCGTCCCCGTCGGGGTTGGCCGGCACGGTCTCGGCCAGGGCCCGGACCTGGGCGGGGAAGGCGCGGTTGAGGGCGTGCAGGCGCTGGTCCAGGCGCTCGCGCGGGGTCGTCCGCCCGCAGTCCAGGCAGACCACCCGGTCGAGCGAGCCGTGCAGCTCGACGGCGTCCGTCGTGCCTGCGGCCCGGTGCAGGCCGTCGACGTTCTGGGTGATGACCCCGGAGACGAGCCCCGCCCGGCGCAGCCGCTGCACCGCGTGGTGGCCCGCGTTGGGACGGGCCCCGACGATGGTCCGCCACCCGAGGTGGCTGCGCGCCCAGTAGCGCCGCCGGTTGCCCTCGGCGGCCAGGAAGTCCTGGTAGGTCATCGGGGTGTGGCGGCGCAGGCTGCCCGTCGGACCCCGGTAGTCGGGGATCCCCGACTCGGTGGACAGGCCGGCGCCGCTGAGGACGGCGACGCCGCCCGCCACCAGCAGACCGGCGAGCCGGTCCAACGACGGGAGTGCGCCGTGTCCTTCGGCCGCGTTCCCGCCCGCCGCGGTCCCGACGACTCCCGCCGGCCCGACGCGGTGCTCGTGGTCGCCGCTGCTCATGCGGGCAGCCTAACGCGCGGTGCCCGCGGGTGCCCCGGTTCGGCCGATACGGGACGGCCGGTCCCCGCGCCGGGTGGCACGGGGTCGGCGCCGGGCGGTCACGGTCGCCACGCCGGACACGACCGACCCGGCGCCGCGAGCGGTGCCGTCCACGGTGGGCGGGGCGGTGGTGAGCGCGCCGCGGACCGTCGCCGAAGCGCGATGGGGCCTCCACCGTCCGGGGGAATCCCCCGTGGACAACGGTAGGCGCACCCCGGAGCGGGAAGGCAGGCGCATGTCCGAGGAGGGTGCGGGCCGCCCGCTCACTGGCCCGCGCGCCCCCTCGCCCGGGTCCGCGCAGCCGCGCGGACCCGGCACCACGCCGGCCCGGGGACCGTACGGGCACCGGAGCACCCGAGCACCGGAACGTACGGGCCCCGGTGCCTGCGCACCCGAGAACACGAGGTACCCACGACATGACGACCCCCCTCAACCGCAGGAACGCCCTGCGCATGGCATCGGCGGCAGCCGTCGGCGCGGGCGCGGCCGTCGGCCTGGCCGCGCCGGCCCGCGCGGCCCGACGGGCCCGCACCCTGACGCTGACCGGCAGACGCGCCTCGGCCAACATCCCGGACGTCCTCACCACCGGCACGCCGTACTTCGTCCACTACGAACTCCTGGACGCGGAGGGGAGTCCGGCCGGCACCGAGAGCGCCCACTGCCTGCCCGTCACGGTCGGGACGGACGGGGCCCTCGTCATCGCCACCCTGGTCCTCCGCCTGACCGACGGGACGCTCACGGCCGCCACCGCCTTTCCCCGCCCGCTGCCCGCGCTGACCGAGGTGCTCACGGCGCCCAGGCAGTGGTCCCACACGTTCGCGGTCACGGGAGGCACCGGGGCCTACGACGGCGCCACCGGGGAGATCGCGATCGACCACATCAGCCGGGAGGAGGACGTCCTCACCGTCACCCTGGGCTGAGCCCGCACGAGGCCGGGCGCCGACCGGGCGCCGACCGGGCCGCCCCGACGCGGCGGGCCGGACGGGGCCCGGCGGGGGCGATTCGGCCGGACGGCACAAAACGGCTTGAGCACCGCTCCGACCGCTGACTAGCGTGCCTGTCATGACCAAGACTCCGGCACCGACCGACTGGCGCGCGACCAACCGCGCGAACTGGGACGAGCGCGTCCCGATCCACGCCGCCAGCGAGTTCTACGACATCCCCGGCTTCGTCGCCGGCAAGGGCGGGCTGCGGGACTTCGAACTGGACGAGGTCGGTGACGTCGACGGCAAGACCCTGGTCCATCTCCAGTGCCACATCGGCCTGGACACCCTGGCATGGGCCCGGCGCGGAGCCACCGTCACCGGCCTCGACTTCTCCGAACCGGCCCTCGCCGTCGCGAGGGACGTCGCGAACCGGATCGGCGCCACCACGGCCCGGTTCGTCACCGCCGACGTGTACGACGCCGTCGACGTGCTCGACGCGCAGACCTTCGACATCGTCTACACCGGCCTGGGCGCCCTGTGCTGGCTCCCGGACATCGAGCGCTGGGCGCGGACGGCGGCCTCCCTCGTGACCCCGGGCGGCTTCCTCTACCTCGCCGAGTTCCACCCGTTCGGCGACACCCTCGCCGAGGACGGCCGGACCGTCGAGCTGGACTACTTCCACGACGGGCCGACCGTCTGGGACGAGCCCGGCACCTACGCCGAGCAGAACGCCGCGACGACCGCGAACGTGACGGTCGAGTGGCAGCACGGTCTCGGGGAGGTCATCAGCGCCCTCACCGCCGCCGGACTCCGCCTGGAGTTCCTGCACGAGTACGACTACACGCTGTTCGCCCGGTTCCCCGTCCTGGAGCAGAACGCGGGCTACCGCTTCCCCGAGGGCCGGCCGCGCGTCCCGCTGATGTACTCGCTCCGTGCCACGAAGCCCGAGTAGGCGCACCCCCGAACCGCCCGAACCGCCCGAGCCACAGAGGGCTTCGGGGCTTCGGGCAAAGGAAAACGCCCCGGAGCCGGAGCTCCGGGGCGCGGGGGTGGATCAGCCGTTGCTCCGGTCGAACCACTGCAGCCAGTTGGCGCGCGGACCGACGAGGCCGACCGCGGCGTTGCCGGCCTGGAGGCCCGACTGCGCGGAGGGCTGGTGGCCCCCGCCGTGCGCCACCGCGACGGTCGGCGTGACGACGGCAGCCGCAGCGGCGACGGTCGCGATCACGGCGAACTTGCGGAGATTTCCACGAACCGACATCTCAGGTTCTCCTTGGTCAAGGGTTCAGTAGCTGGCTTCCGCCAACCCGGACGGGTCCGGGCGGAGACACGTTTGCACACGAACGTGGAAAGGGTGGGATTCTCGCAAGCCGAACGGTGCGAACGGGTGAGAAGTTACCTCCTGAGGGTGAGTCAGGTGGCGCCGTCCGGAGCCGGGGCCGGCTCCCACCCGGGCGCGGGCGCCCCTCCCGGTGCATCCGCACCAGGGCGGTGTCCACGACGCGTTCCGCCCCGCCGGCGACGAACGCCAGCTCGTAGAGCGACAGTCCGGGTTCCACCGCGCTCCCTCCCCCGACCCGTTCGACCGACCGTTCCCCTGACCGCGCTTCCGGCGGCGCCCCCAGCCTACGGACGGCCTCCGACAACCCCGGCCCGCCCGGTCCGCCCTGCCCGCAAGGTCCCGGCGCCCGGGTGTCGGAACCCGGCAGCGACCCGGGGCGGTTGCACGGCCCCGGAGTCCGGCGGGACCGGAGCCGTCCGCCCGCGTCCCCGCTCGTCACCCGCGGGGAGGGGCGGGCGGACCGGGAACGGTGGACGGACCGGGGAGGAGGGCGGCGGCCAGCGGGGCCGCCGCGGCGAGGACGCCGCCGAGCCACATCACGGCCGCCGGGCCGAGGCCGTCGACGATCCGCCCGCCGGCCAGGGCGCCCAGGGCGATGGCCGCGTTGAAGACCGCGACGAACAGCGCCGACGCGCCCTCGGTCGCGTCGGGGGCGGCCCGGGTGAGCCAGGTCTGCGTGGTCACCGACACGCCCCCGTACGCGAGGCCCCAGAGTGCCACCAGGACGACCGCGCCCGGCACGCCCCTGCCGACCACGGGCAGCGCCAGGACGCTGACGGCGAGCGCCGCACCGATCCCGGCCGCCGACGCCCGCACACCGCGGCCCACGACGGCGCCGGCCACGAAGTTGCCCACGATCCCCCCGGCCCCGTAGACCAGCAGCAGCACGCCGACCTGCCCGGCCGAGGCACCCGACACCTCTTCGAGGACGGGACTCACGTAGGTGTACGCGGCGAAGTGCCCGGTCACCAGGAGGGCGACGACGATCAGCCCGGTCCGCACCCCGGGGACGGCCGCCAGCCGCAGGACCCCGCCCAGGCCGAGCGCGCGTTCGGCGGGCAGCGGCGGGACCAGCAGCGCCACGGCTGCGGCGACGAGCAGCGCCAGACCTCCGAGCACGGCGAAGGCCGCCCGCCAGCCGGCCGACCCGCCGAGGAAGGCGCCCGCGGGGACGCCGAGGACCGAGGCGAGCGCGACGCCGCTGAAGGCCGTCGCGGTGGCTGGCCCGGCCGAGGCGCGCGGCACCAGCCGGACCGCCACCCCGGCGGCGAGCGACCAGACACCGCCCATCGCCAGTCCGACCAGGACCCGGGCCGCGACCATGACCGCGAACACCGGCGCCCACGCCGCCAGCAGGTTGGCGGCCCCCAGCAGGACCAGCAGCACGCAGAGCGCCCGCCTGCGGTCCCACCGGCCGAGCGCGGACGTGAGCGGCGGGGCGGAGACGGCGGCCACCAGCCCGGTGACGGTGAGCGTCAGTCCGGCGGTGCCCTCGGTGACGTCCATCGCGCCGCCGATCGGGGTGAGGAGCGCGACGGGCAGCATCTCGGAGGTGACGACGGCGAAGGTCGCGGCGGCCACCGCGAGGACGGCCGGCCACCCGCCCGGCGGGCGCGCGACCGGGGCGGAGGGGAGCGACGAGGACGAGGGCGGGAAGGGCGGCCGCGGGGCGGCGGTCGGTGTCAGGGAGTGCTCTGCCATGCGTCCCAGCCAACGCGTCGGCGCAGGTGGGAACAAGGACGGATCACTCACGCTTCCATGAGTCGGGCTCATCGATCGATTCGCCCGCCGTCACGTCCGCACATCCCACATCCGTCACATCCGCCGAATCCGTCACATCCGCCGTATCCGCCGTATCCGCCGCATCCGTGCTCCGGGCGACCGGCGCGCGCCGAGAGGAGTCCCCGCCATGGGCAGTCCGGACCTGCGGGAGCTGGAGTGCTTCCTCGCCGTCAGTGAGGAGCTCCACTTCGGCCGTGCCGGCGAGCGGCTCCTGGTCTCGCAGAGCCGGGTCAGCCAGCTGGTCCGTTCGCTGGAGCGCCGGATCGGGACCCGACTGCTGGACCGCACCAGCCGCCGGGTGCGGCTGACTCCCGCCGGGAAGGACTTCCTGGCCGAACTCGCGCCCGCCTACGCGGCGTTGCGAGGCGCGGTCGACCGAGCGACCCGCGCGTCCGCGCAGGGGGTGCGGGGGCTGCTGAGGGTCGGGTTCCAGGGCAGCGCCGGCGCCGGCTTCACGGCCGCCGTCACCGCGTTCCGGCGGGAACGGCCCGACTGCGCCGTCGAGATCACCGAACTCCCGCTGGCCGACCCGTTCGGCGCGGTGCGCCGGGGCGACGTGGACACCGCGGTCGTCCTGCTGCCGGTCGTCGAGGAGGGCCTGACCCTGGGGCTGGTGTTCTCCCGGCAACCGCACTACCTCGCGGTCGCCCACCACCACCCGTGGTCCGGGGCCGCCTCGGTCGACGCGGAGCAGCTCGCCGGCACGACCCTGATCGACCTGGCGCGTACCGCACCCGCCTACTGGCGCCGGGCCCAGGTGCCCGACCGCACGCCCGACGGCGTCCCGATCCCCACCGGTCCCGAGGTCCGCACCCTGCAGGAGGGCCTCTCGCTGGCCGCCGGCGGCCAGGGGGCCATGCTGCTCTGCCGGCCGACCGCCGACCACCACCGGCGCGAGGACCTCTGCTACCTGCCCGTCACCGGTCTGCCGGACTCCGCCCTGGGCCTGGTGTGGCGCGCCGGTGACGAGTCGGCTGCGGTCCGCGGCTTCGCCGGCGCCCTGGCCGCGGCCGTCCGGGCGGCGCCGGGCCCGGCCCGGGCGTAGGCGCACGGGTTCGGGCACCGGCGACGGTCCCACGCCCCGCACCCCGCACCCCACGCCCCCACGGGTGCGCCCACCCGTCCGAGTGGTCCGCCGCCGTGTCCCGCGCGCCCGGCGGTGGGGCACGTCGATGCTGACGGTGGCGCGGCCGGACCCGGCCCGCGCCCGAGCAGCGACGAAACGGGTGAGCGCGATGTCCCAGAACCTGTTCCACCGATCCCTCCGGGCCGCCTGCGCGGTGGTGCTCCTGACCGCCGGTCCGGTCGCGGCGGCCACCGTCTGCGGCGCCGACCTCGCGGTCACTGTCGCCGATCCCGCGCCCGTCCACGACGGCGGCTTCACGTTCCTGCACCCCGTGGTGAGGAACACCGGTGGCATCGCCACCACCGAGCCGTTCACCCTGGCCGTCCACCTGCCGCCCGGGGTCGTCGGCACCGGCACGGCCCCCGGCGGCACCTGTTCCACCGGACCGCACGGCCACACCGTGACCTGTACGTTCCCGGCCGGCCTGGACTCCGGTGCCACCGCCGGCGCCGAGGTCCGGATCTCCGTCGCCTCGGGCATGGACCCGGAGGTCCTCCGGGGAACCGTGGAGGTCGCCCTCCCCGGCGACCCGACCCCGGCCGACAACTCCGCCACGTTCGACATCGAGGTCCTGTAGGCCCGTCCGCCCGGGGCCGCCGCACCGCCGCCCGGGACGGCGGCCGGGGCGTGCACCGCCCGGCGGGAGCCCCGCCCGGCGGTGCACGCCGGGGACCGCCGAAAGTAGAGACATCCCCGGGCCCGATTCACTACCGTCGTTCCGACGGGGTTCGGGTGCGCGGCCGTCGGCCCGCGGTCGACGGCCCGCAGGGCGACCTGACGGCAGGTGGCCGGACCACGGTCGGCCCGCGGCCGGCCGGTCTCGGCAGGGGGTGGGAATGGCACAGGCGAAGAGGCGTCTGTCGCGTGCGGAGGCGGTGCGGCAGCGGGCCGGGGCCCAGTTCATCGGCCGACGGGCGCAGTTGGCCCTGTTCGTGGAGAACCTCGGCAAGGATCCCGATCCGGACGCCGGGCCGGACCCGGCGGACTTCCTGTTCCACGTGCGCGGGGTGGGCGGGGTCGGCAAGTCGACACTCCTCGCGCAGTGGCGGGAGGCGGCCCACCGGGCCGGAGCACTGACCGCGCTGGTCGACGACACCGACGTCCACGGCGTCGAGACCACGCTGACCGCACTCGCCCGCCAGCTGGCCGAACAGGCGGGCCCGCTCAGGGAGTTCGACAAGGCGGTCGAGCAGTACCGGCGGGCGCTGCAGGCCTCCGCCGAGCGCGTGCCCGAGCAGTCGCCCGGCGCGGAGGCGGCGTCGCTGCCGGCACGGCTCGTGACACAGGCGGCGTTCGGCGCCGCCTCGGTGCTGCCGGGGGCGGGCGTGGTCGCGGCCATCGCGAGTCCGGAGACCGTCGCGCAGGGTGCGGACCGCCTCGTCGCGGGCGTGCGGCAGCGGCGGCGCGGCGGCGACGGGGACGAGTCGGCACTCAGCCGCGCCTTCGTGGCCGAACTCGGCCGGATCTGCGAGCGCGACCGGGCACGGCGACCGTGGATCGTGCTGTTCCTCGACACCTGGGAGGTGACCGGCCGCTACCTCGACGGTTGGCTGAGGGAGACCATCGACGACGCGTTCGGCGCCCTGCCGCTGGAGGTCGTCTTCGTCCTCGCCGGGCGGGACGAGCTCGCCGAACGCGAGTGGGCGCCGTGGCGGCCCGTCCTGGTGGACGTGCCGCTGGAGGTGTTCACCGAGCAGGAGGCCCGCGACCTGCTCGCCGCCCGGGGCGTCACCGATCCCGGTGTGGTCGACGCGGTCCTCCGGATGTCGATGCGGCTGCCGCTGCTGGTCGCCCTCCTGGCGCACGCCGACCCCGGCGCGGTCGACGTCGTCGCCGACGTCGGCGCGGACGTGGTCGACCAGGCCGTCGTGCGGTTCCTCCAGTGGATCGCCGAACCCGAGCGCCGCGAGACGGTGGTGGCCGCGGCGCTGCCGCTGCAACTGAACCAGGACCTGTTCGCCTGCGCCGTCCCTGACGCCGAACCGGCCGCCTGGGAATGGCTGTTGGGCCAGCCCTTCGTGGCCGGGCACGGCGACTTCCGGCAGTACCACGCCGTGGTCCGCACCAGCATGCTCCGCCGTCGCCGCACGCAGTCGCCCCGGCTGTGGACGGCCGCCCACTCCCGCCTCGCCGAGTACCACGCCGCCGCCCGGACGTCGGCGGAACAGCACCTCCAGGTGTCCCGGCGGACCGCAGACCCGCGGTGGCGCCGGCACCTGCTCAACGAGACCTACCACCGGCTGTGCGCGGATCCGCTGGCCGGTCTGCCCGCGGCCCTCGAACACACCGCCCGGACCGCCGGTGAGGCCCCGGACGCCCTGGCCGTGTGGGCGGAGATGCTCCACCAGGCCGCCCAGGACAGCGCCGACGCCGACCTTACCCGCTGGGCCGACCTGATCAAGTCGGCCGCCGCCGGTGAGCAGCCGGTCCTGGAGACCCTCGGCGTGCTCACCGCCCCGGTCCTGCCCGCCCGCGTCCGGGCCTGGGCCCTCACCCACCGGGGCTACCAGAACTTCATCGAGGACCGCGACGACGACGCGCTCGCCGACCTCGACCTGGCCGTCGCCACCGCGGCCGGTCTCTCCCAGACGCTCGCCTACCGTGGCCGCGTGCACAGTTGGCACGCCCGCTACGAGCAGGCCCTGGCCGATCTCGGTGCCGCGCTGGCCCTCGACCCGGGCAACGCCTGGGCGCTCGCCCGGCGCGGGGAGACCCACCAACTGGCGGGCCGTGCCGAGGAGGCGATGATCGACTTCACCGCCGCGCTGGCCCTCGACCCCGACGACGCCTGGGCGCTCGGCTCGCGCGGCCAGGCCCACCGCCAGGCCGGCCGACCCGACGAAGCCGTCACCGACCTCACCGCCGCCCTCGCCCTCGACCCCGAGTACGCCTGGGCCCGGGTCCAGCGCGGCGAGGCGTACCGGCAGACGGGCCGGTTGGAGGAGGCCGTCGCCGACCTCAGTGCCGTCCTGGCCGTCGACCCCGAGGACATCTGGGCGCTCGGCTCGCGCGGCCAGGCCCACCGCCAGGCCGGCCGACCCGACGAAGCCATCACCGACCTCACCGCCGCCGTCACCCTCAACCCCGAGTACGCCTGGGCGTTCGCCGAACGGGGCGAGGCCCACCGCCAGACCGGCCGGCTGGAGGAAGCCGTCGCCGACTTCACCGCCGCACTCACCCTCGACCCCGCCTATGCCTGGGCCCTCGCCGGGCGCGGCGAGGCGTACCGGCAGGCGGACCTCCCGGAGCAGGCGATCGCCGACCTCACCGCCGCGCTCGCCCTCAGCCCGTCGGACGTCTGGGCGCTCCGCGCCCGCGGCCAGGCCCACCGCCAGGCCGGCCGACCCGACGAAGCCGTCACCGACCTCACCGCCGCCGTCACCCTGAATCCTTCCTACGCCTGGGCGTTCGCACTTCGGGGCGAGGTGCACCGGCTCGCGGGCGACCTGGAGGAGGCGGTGGCCGACTTCGACACGGCGCTCGCGCTCGATCCGGACGACGGCTGGACGCTCGGCTCGCGCGGTCAGGCCCACCGTCAGGCGGGCCACGCGGAGCAGGCCGTCGCCGACCTCACCGCAGCGCTCACCCTCAACCCCGAGTACGTCTGGGCCCACGCCGAGCGGGGCCAGGCGCACCGTCAGGCGGGCCGGTCGGCCGAGGCCGTCGCCGACCTCGCCGCCGTCCTCGCCCTCGATCCCGCCGACACCGCGGTGCGGTGCGCCCTCGTCGCGGCGTACCGGCACGACGGACAGCTCACGGCCGCACGGGAGGCCCTGCGCGAGGTGCCACCGGCGGACGCGGCGACCGCGCCGGTCCTGGCGGAGGAGGCCATGCTGCGGTTGTTCGAGGCGGGGCGGGCGGCCTCGGCCCCCGAGTGGAGCGCCTTCCTCGAAGCCCCGTACGGCGATCCCGAGGACCCCTTCGAGGTGGCGGTCCGGCAGTTCGTCCACGGCCTCGTCCTCGGGGACACCGCTCCGGACGGCCTGGCACGCGCCTTCCTCGCCGTGGCCGGCGCGCGTGCCGTGCTCGCCGACATCCGCCTGTACGTGGCCGAGCTGACCCACGCGGAGCCGCCCGTCTCCGCCCGGGCCGAGGCAGCTCTGCGGCTCCTGGGGTAAGGCGGTAGGGCCGGCGGCGCCGGGCCGGCAGGAGACGGGCGGGGGCCGCGGGCGGGGCGGCGGGAGCAGGGCGGGAACGGGCCGGGCTATCCGACCGGGGCCGGAGCGAGGAGGGCGCCGATCGCGCGGTCCGTCTCGTCCAGGACGCGCCCGCCGGCGGCGAGGGAGTCGTGCAGGAGGACCACCGAGGCGTCCGTGATGCCGCAGAACTCCGAGATGCCGGCCTTGAGCAGGCGGGTGACCGTCACGTCCCAGCCCAGCTCGGCGAACTCCGCCGCCGGGTAGCTGCTCAGCCCGAGCCAGAGCATCCGCTTGGCCGCCAGCCCCGGCCGGCTGCGCCCGTAGGCGAAGCCGTAGTTCCAGACCCGGTCGATCCAGCCCTTCAGGACGGCCGGCGGCCCGAACCACCAGAGCGGGAACACGGGGACGATGACGTCGGCGGCCTCGATCCGCCGCATGTGGGCCCGGACGTCGGCGGAGTAGGTCTTGTCCCGGTGCTGCCAGTCGGGCTCGTCCTCGGGCGTCATCCGGGGATCGAAGCCTTCGGCGTGCAGGTCGAGCAGGTCCACCCGGTAGCCGGCGGCGGCGAACCGGTCTGCGGCCCGGGCGGCCACCTGGGCAGTCAGCGAGTCGGACCGCGGATGGGCGAGGACCAGCAGGACCTGCGGTCGGCGGCCCGCCGGCAGGGCGCCGCCCCCGGAGACCTCGCCGCCCTCGCCTGCGCGGCGGGCTGCGGAGTCGGCACGGTGGAGCGCGGGGTCGGTGACGAGGTCGAGGACGGGGTCGGCGACGGGGTGGGTCACGGCTCGGGTCACGGTGCTGCTCCTCGGGAAGTCGGGCGGCCGGGCGGGAGGTCCCGCAGGGGGCCTGTCCCGAACGCTGTCGCGCGGGCGGTCGTCCGGCGGGCCCCGGTGGGCTCCGCCGTTCACGGGAATCACCCTGCCGGGCCGCGCGCACGGACCGCTCACGGCCTGCGCACGAGCGGCGCCCCGCCTGCCGTCCGCCGCCGGAGCGGCCACCCGCCGTGCACGCCCCGCCCGCCGGTACCGGACCGGCACCGCCTAACGTGGCGTCATGCGCTTCGACCTGCTCGGCCCCCTGCGGATCCGCACCGACGACGGCTCGCCCGTCACCGTCCGCGAACCGAAGGTCCGGGCCCTGCTCGCCGATCTGCTCGCCCACCACGGGCGACCGCTCCCGGCCGACCGGCTGGTGGAGGACCTCTGGGAGGACCGGCCGCCGGGCAACCCGGCCAACACCCTCCAGACGAAGGTGTCGCAGCTGCGCCGCGCCCTGGAGCAGGCCGAACCCGGAGCCCGGGCCCTGGTCGCCCTGACGCCGGCCGGCTACACCCTCCAGGTGGCCGACGAGGCCGTGGACACGGGGCGGTTCGCCGTGCTGACCGCCCTGGCCGAGCAGGCGCACCGGGCGGGGGACCGGACCGGGCGGGCCCGGCTGCTCGGGGAGGCGCTCGCCCTGTGGCGCGGCCCGGCACTCGCCGAGTTCCGCGACGCGACGTTCGCCCGGGCCGTGGCGGTCCGCCTGGACGAGCAGTACCTGACCGCCCTGGAGGCGTCCGCCGAGGCCCGCCTCGACCTCGGCCAGCACCGGGAGCTGGCCGACGAGTTGGCCGCCGCGGTGGCCGAACACCCGCTGCGCGAGCGGCTTCGGGGGGCCCACCTGCGCGCGCTGTACCGGGCGGGCCGGCAGAGCGAGGCGCTCGCGGGGTACGCCGAGATCAAGGCGCAGCTGGCCGAGGACCTCGGCCTGGACCCGGGGCCCGAACTCAGCGACCTGCACACCGCCCTGCTGCGGCAGGACCCGTCGCTGGGGGTACCGGCCGCCACCGCGGGCAGCGCGCCCGCGCCGCCGGAGCACGGCGAGGCCCACCTGCCGGCCCCGGTCACCGCCCTGGTCGGCCGGGCGGCGGACACGGCCCGGGTCCAACGGCTGGTGCGGGACGGCCGGCTGGTCACCCTGGTCGGACCGGGCGGGGTCGGCAAGACCCGGCTGGCCCTGGAGGTGGCCGCCCAGGTGTCCGGCGACCACGCCGACGGCGTCCGGTTCGTCGAACTCACGCCGCTCGCAGGTGACCTGGCCGCGGCCGTCGCCGCCGCACTCGGCCTCCGGGAGGACCACGCCGCCGGATCGGCCGCCGACCGGCTGGCGCGCGCCCTGCGGGCCCGGGACCTCAAGCTCGTGCTGGACGGCTGCGAGCACCTCGTCGACCAGGCCGCCGACCTCACCGCGCACCTGCTCCGGCACGCCCCCGGCCTGCGGGTGCTGGCGACCAGTCAGGAACCTCTCGCCCTGGACGGCGAGTCCCTCCACCTGGTCCGGCCGCTCGCGGAGAGCGACGCGATCGCGCTGTTCACCGCCCGTGCGCGGGCCGCCGCACCGGACTTCGCACTCGGGCCCGCCACCGCCGACGCGGTCGCCGCGATCTGCGCCCGGCTGGACGGGATCCCACTGGCCCTCGAACTGGCCGCCGCCCGGGTGCGCGCGCTCGGCGTGCACAGCATCGCCGCACACCTGGACGACCGGTTCCGGCTGCTCACCGCCGGCCGCCGGGACGCCCCGGCCCGCCAGCGCACGCTCCGCGCCGTCATCGACTGGAGCTGGGAGCTGCTCGGCGACGAGGAGCGCACGCTGCTGCGCCGGCTCGCCGTGTTCGCCGGCGGTTGCACGGCCGACGCCGCGCAGGAGGTCTGTGCCACGCCCGGCCCGCAGCCGGCCGACCTGCCCGCGTCCGCCGTCCTGGACACGCTCGGCCGGCTGGTCGACCGGTCGTTGGTGTCCGTGAGCGCGGGCCCGGCGGGCCCGGGTTCCGGGGGTGCGGGTTCCTCCGGCCCGGGCGGGGAGGACGGCGGCCCCCGGTACCGGCTGCTGGAGTCCATCGCCGCGTACGGGCTGGAGCGGCTGGAGGAGGCGGACGAGACCGCCGCCGTCCGGCGTCGCCACCGTACGTACTGCACCGAGCTCGCCGAGCACACCGGCAGGCTGCTCCACGGGCCCGGCCAGCACGCCGCGCTGGACCGCCTCGACCGGGAGAACCCCGACCTGTGCGCCGCCCTCGGCGACGCCGTCGAGCAGCGCGACACCGCACTGGCGACCCGGCTGGTGAACGCGCTCACGTGGTACTGGTTCCTGCGCGGCCGTCCGGCCGAGGCGCACCACCGGCTGACCACCGTGCTGGCCCTCGCCGGGCCCGCCGACGCGGCCCGCGCCGCCGCACTGGCCCGCCGGGAGGCCTTCGCCCTGCTCACCGGTGAGGCCGAGGCCGACCGGGGCGCCGACCGGGGCGCCGGTCGGGGCCCCGGTCGGGGCGCCGGTCGGGGCCTTGCGCCCGACGAGGATCCGGCGGACGCCGGTGCCGTCGGCACCGAGCACGGCGGCGGCACCGGCCACCCGGCGGAGGCCCGGGCCCGCTGGCTGCTGGGATTCGCCCGCTGCGGCTTCGGCCGCTCCGGCACGGGAGGCACCGAGACCGTCCGTCTGCTCGCGGAGTTCCGCCGGACCGGGGACCGCTGGGGCGAGGCGGCCGCCCACGCCACCCTGACGGCGCAGGCCGGCTACCGCGGCGACCTGCCCGCCGTCCGCCACCACGCCACCGAGAGCGCAGCTCTGTTCGCGGAACTCGGCGACGGCTGGGGCCGCCTCCGGGCGACCGAGCACCTCGGTGTGCTCGCCGAGATCGCCGGTGACTACGACCGGGCGCGCCGGCTGCACGAGGAGGGTGTCCGGCTGGCGGAGGAGCTGAGGCTCTGGACCGACCTGTCCTTCCTGCTCTCCCGGGCGGGAAGGATCGCCCTGCTCACGGGGGACCTCGACGCCTCCGCGCGACTGCACGAGCGGGCCCGGACGCTCGCCGTCGAGCAGTCGCACCGGCCCGCCCAGCAGTTCGCCGACATGGGTCTCGCCCTCACCGCCCGTCGCCGGGGCGACCTCGAAGCCGCGGAGGTACTTCTCCTCCCCTGGCTCGCCTGGAACCGCGAACACGGCGTGGACGCCGGCACCGCTCTGATCCTGGCGCAGCTCGGCTTCGCCGCCGAGCAGCGGGGGGACGCCGGGCGCGCGACCGGTTTCCACCTGGAGGGACTGCGCACCGCCGAGCGGACCGGGGACGTCCGGGCGGTGGCCCTCGCCCTGGAGGGGCTGGCCGGCGCCCGTTCCCTCGGCTCGCCCTCGGTCGCCGGGTCCGCCACCGGGCAGGACGAGCAGGTCGGGCACCGCGAGCACGCCCAGTACGCCGAACACGCAGCCGAGCTCCTCGGCACCGCCGCCGAACTGCGCCGCTCGGTCGGCTCCCCGCTGCCCGCGGCCGAGCGTTTCGACACCGACCGGATCGGTGCCCGCGCCCTCGGCGCCCTCGGCGCGGAGGGCTTTGCCGCCGCCCACGCCCGGGGCGAACGGACACCGGTGGCCGACCACCCGGCCCGCTTCGCCCCGTTCGACAGCCCGGCGAGCGGCCTCCCGGCCCGGTGAATCGAAATCGGACTTTCGTGCTGTTTCTGCCCCTTCGGGCACAGGTTTTCTGAAAAATTACGAACCAAAACGATCATCTGGATAGATTCATAGCCGACTGCCGAGCCGTCATTCGGGGCACCCGTCTGCCTCCGTCCGACGGGTCGTCACGTCGGCCGTGCCCGTTTTCACCCGCTCCACACCCCGAGACAGGACACCCATGCCGAACGCCCGACCCGCCGTCACCCGGCGCACCCTGGTCACCGCGATAGGCGCCACGGCCGCCGCACTCGCCACCGCGAACGCCGCGAACGCCGCCACTGCGAGCACCCCTGCCACCGGTTCCCCGGCCGGCACGCCGGCCGCCCCGGCCTCGAACCCCGCCCGTACGGTCACCACCCCCGCCACCCGGGCCCGGTCCGCGGCCGGCGGGGCAGCCGCCGACGTCCGCGCGGAGTTCCCGATCCGCTACGTCGGTGTCAGCTGGGACGGCCCCCGGCGCGGCGCGGCCATCCGCCTCCACCACGACGGCACCGGGCCCGGCGCCTGGAAGCCGCTGACCGCCGGCTGCGCGGGCGGCCCGGACCCGGTCGGCCACTCGGACCTCGCGACGGCGGCCGCCCCCGCCGCCACCGTGCTCGTCGCCGCCGACGGCGCGGTCGGCTACGAGCTGCGCCTGCCCGACGGCGCCGCCAACCTCCGCTCCGCGGCCGTCGACACCACCCACGGTCCGGTCCGCAGCGCCTCGATCTCCCCGAGCGCTCCCACCACCTTCTGCGGCGTGCAGTACCTGCCGCGCGCCGCGTGGGGCGCCGACGAGTCCAAGCGCTTCAAGAACGGCGCCGAGAACTCCCCCGCCAAGTACTACCCGCTGCAGACCCTGACGGTGCACCACACCGACACCCCGAACGCCGACGCCGACCCGGCGGCCACCGTGCGGGCGATCTACGAGTACCACGCCATCACCCTCGACTGGGGCGACATCGGCTACCACTTCCTGATCGACGAGGCCGGGCGGATCTACGAGGGCCGCTGGTCCGGCGAGGACGGCATCCCCGGGCACGACGCGACCGGCAACGTGGTCACGGCCTTCCACACCGCCGGGTTCAACTCCGGCAACCTCGGCATCGCCCTGCTCGGCACCCTCACCGGCCAGGAGCCCACCGCGCAGGCGCGGCACTCGCTCACCCTGCTGCTCGCCCTCGCGGCCGGTACGCACGGTCTGAACCCGCAGGCCCACGTCACCTACGTCAACCCGGTCAACGGTGTGACCAAGCCGGTCGACATGATCAGCGGCCACCGCGACTGGCTGGCCACCGAGTGCCCCGGCGGCGTCACGTACGCCACCCTTCCCGCCCTGCGCACCGACGTCGCCGCCCGTATCGGCTCGGGCAGCTGACCTCCGGCAGGTGACGTCCGTCAGGTGACGTCCGACAGCTGATTTCCTGCTGCTGACTTCCGGCAGCCGACCTCCGGCTGCCGGTGGCACCGGGTACCCCCCGGGGCCACCGGTGGCCTGGCGGCACACCCGCGCAAGGACGCCGTTCAGGCGTGCTCGACGCCGGCCGCACCGCCGAGGCCCAGGAGCCCGACCGCCTGTTCGCGCATCTCCACCTTGCGGACCTTCCCGGTCACGGTCATCGGGAACTCGTCGACCAGGTGCACGTAACGCGGCACCTTGTAGTGCGCGATCCGGTCGGCGCAGTACTCCCGCAGGACCTCGGCCGTCAGCTCCGGCGCACCGGGGCGCGGCCGGACCCAGGCCATCAGCTCCTCCCCGTACCGGGCGTCGGGCACGCCGATCACCTGGACGTCCAGGATGTCGGGATGAGTGTGCAGGAACTCCTCGACCTCGCGCGGGTAGATGTTCTCGCCGCCCCGGATGACCATGTCCTTGAGCCTGCCGGTGACGGTGAGGTAGCCCTCCTCGTCCATCGCCGCGAGGTCACCGGTGTGCATCCAGCCGTCGGCGTCGATCGCCTCCGCCGTCCGGTCCGGCTCCTCCCAGTAGCCGACCATCACCGAGTAGCCGCGGGTGCAGAGTTCGCCGGGGGTGCCGCGCAGGACGGTCGTACCGGTGTCCGGGTCGACCACCTTGACCTCCAAGTGCGGGCCCACCCGGCCGACGGTGGAGACGCGCCGCTCCAGCGGGTCCTCCGCGCGGGTCTGGGTGGAGACCGGTGAGGTCTCGGTCATGCCGTAGCAGATGGAGACGTCGCGCATGCCCATCCGGTCGACCACCTGCTTCATCACCTCGGTCGGGCAGGGCGATCCCGCCATGATCCCGGTGCGCAGGCTGGACAGGTCGTGGTCGTCGAAGCCGGGCTCGCCGAGTTCCGCGATGAACATCGTCGGCACGCCGTAGAGCGAGGTGCACCGCTCGGCGGCCACCGCGCGCAGGGTGGCGGCGGCGTCGAAGGCCGGCGCCGGGATCACGACGCAGGAACCGTGGGAGAGGGCCGCCAGGTTGGCCATGACCATCCCGAAGCAGTGGTAGAACGGGACGGGCACACAGATCCGGTCCGCCTCCGAGTAGCCGCACGCCTCCCCGACGAAGTAGCCGTTGTTGAGGATGTTGTGGTGCGAGAGCGTGGCGCCCTTGGGGAAGCCGGTGGTGCCCGAGGTGTACTGGATGTTGATCGGATCGTGCGGTCCGAGCTCCGCGCCGATCGCCGACAGCCGGGCCCGGTCCCCGCGTCCGCCGGCCGCCGACAGCTCGTCCCAGTCCGCCGAGCCGATCAGCAGCACGTCCCTCAGCTCCGGACAGCGCGGGCCCGCCTCCGCCAGCATCGCCGCATAGTCGGAGGTCTTGAAGCGCGGCGCCGCGACGACCGTCCGGATCCCCGACTGGCGCAGCACGTACTCGACCTCGTGCACCCGGTAGCCCGGGTTGACGGTCACCAGGACCGCGCCGATCCGCGCGGTGGCGTACTGCACGAACACCCACTCCGCGCAGTTCGGCGCCCAGATCCCGACCCGGTCGCCCGCCGTCACGCCCAGCCCCACCAGCCCGAGCGCGACCCGGTCGACCTCCGCCGACAACTCCCGGTACGTCCACCGCCGTCCGCCCGGCACGTCGACCAGGGCCTCCCGCTCCGGGAAGGCCCGCACGGCGCGGTCGAGGGCGGCACCGATCGTGTGGTCCAGCAGCGGCGTGGAGACGCTGCCGGCACTGATGCTGGGAGACGGCGAGGTCATGGCGAGGGCTCCTGGACTCGTCCGGGCACAGGGCGACCGAGTCTACGCAGACCGCCCCACCCCGTCACCCGTCCGGACAGCGGTCCTTCGGGCCCGGGACCGGGGGCCACCGCCCGGACCCTCACAGGTCTGAGGTGCCGGGGAAGGCCCGGACGGGCCCAGGATGGTCGGCGGGCGAGGGCGGGCTCTCCGGGCGGGGCCGTCCGGCCGCCGTCGTCCGGGCGGGGACACACCTGCCGGCAGCGCACCGGAGAGTCGGGACAGTGGAGCGAGGGACCGTGGGACGAGGGACCGTGGAGAGAACGACGGGAAGTACGTCGGGGCGAACGGCGTACCGGCGGGGCCTGCCGGGCGTGTTGCTGCCGGTGCTGCTCGCGGCGCTGGCCCTGCTGGGCGGGGCGGTCCCGGCCGGTGCCTCCCCCGCGCGGGGGCGGGCCTCGGCCGACACCAGGCCGGTGTTCCAACTGCCGTTCCCGTGCGGCACCGTGTGGCAGTTGAACACCTGGGGGCACGACCCCGCGCTGGACATGGTGGTCGAGCACAACACCGGCTCCGACGGGCTGCCGGTCCTCGCCTCGGCGGCGGGCACCGTCTCCGCCACGTACTGGAACAACGGCTCGGGCAACACCGTCCAGATCAACCACGGCAACGGCTGGTTCACGGCCTACTACCACCTCAAGGACGGCCCGGCCGCGTACGTGCAGAAGGGCGACCCGGTGACCCCGTCCACCCTGATCGGGCGGATCGGCACCACGGGCAACTCCGGCTGGTCGCACCTGCATGACGAGCAGCGCCACCTGACCACCGGCGGTGACTTCACCGACGAGAGCCACCGGGTGCCGGCGAGGTTCGACGGCGTCGAGTACGCGGGTGCCGCGCGGGAGTGGCCGAGCGTGACCAGCCGCAACTGCTCCCCCGGCCCGTCCGACGCCTGGCAGGACTGCCCGGCGGGCTGGGTCTGCTTCTACTCCGGCACGGACGGCACCGGCACCGTCTGCCGTACCGACGTCGACGTGCCCTCCAGCACCTGCGGACTGCGCCGGTCGTTCTTCAACAACGGGAATCCGCAGCCGGGCTACGACCACGTGCAGGTGTACTTCCGGGAGGGCGGGAGCCAGTGCCTGCACTTCGGCCCGACCGACGGCCGCGGCAACCTGCCGTCCGGCGGGCGGACCGTCGACCGGATCGAGTGGCGCGGCGAGTGCTGACGACCGCACGGCGGGACCGGCTCCGGCGCGGACGGCTATGGTCACCCGGAGGGCGGAGCGACCGGGATACTAGCTGATCGAGCGTCAAAAACGGTCGAGAAACGGCACTTTCAACGGCAGTTGGCCCTCTGCACCTACCTTCTCCCGGCTGTCCGGGAGAAGGTACTGTGTCATGCACAGTATCATCGTGGTTCCGACGGCGGCCGACCCGTCCGCCCAGATCCGGCTGGCGCCCGGCGACACGCTCCACTTCGGCCGCAGCGCCCCCGCCGACCACCGCCGGCACCTCCTGCTCCCCCACGCCGGTGTCTCCCGCTCCGCCGGGGAGATCACCTGCGTCGGCACCTTCTGGTCGCTGAGCAACTTCAGCCCCTCCGCCACCTACGTGGTCGAGAACCCCGAGGGCGCAGGTGAGCACATCAAGGTCGCCCCGGGCCGGGTCGAGGCGCCCGTCCCGTTCGAGTTCGCCCGGATCGTCCTGCCGGCCGGGGGCGACCTGCTCGGCCTCGACGTCTGGGCGCCACGCCACGAGTACGTCGAGTTCGGGGCGCCCGACGGCCCCGACGGACCGGACGACGCCGGCGGCCAGGGCGACCGCGGCGGTACGCCCACCGTGGTGGCCTTCCCGCTCGACCGCACCAAACGCTACTTCCTCGTCCTCACCGCGCTGTGCGAACCCCGGCTCCGCGGACGGCCACACGCGCCGCTGCCCACCGTCGAACAGGTGGTGACACGGTTGCGGCCGATCTGGCCCGAGGTCAACCGGGCGGCGGTGCAGTGGAACATCGGCTATCTCGCCGTCAAACTCCGCCTGCGCGCCGCACCGGACACGGCCGCCGCCGACCCGGACGGCCCGGGCATCCGGCTGAACGGGAAGAAGGACGCGCTCGTGTCGCTGGCGCTCCGCTTCGACCTGGTCCGCGAGGAGCACCTCGCCGCCCTCACCGCCCCGGTGACGGGCAGGCCCCGCCGATGAGCGGGCCGGAGCAGCACCCGGCACCCGCCCGCCCGGCGTCCTCCGGGTCGCTCACCGTCCCGTCCGGCTACCGGGTCGGCCCCTGGGAGGTCGGCGAGCCGCTGGGCGCGGGCGGATTCGGCAGCGTGTACGCGGGCCGGGGAGCCGACGTCTCCGACGGGGCGGGCCACACGACCGGGACGCGGACAGGGACCGGCACGGACGCGACCGGCGCGGGCGTCGCGCTCAAGTTCCTGCCCACCGGCACCCGCACCCCTCGCCAGCTCCGTCATCTGCGCGAGCTGGCCGACCGTGAGATCGCCCTGCTCAGCACCCTGCGAGCACCGCGCCTGATCCGCCTGCACGACGTCCTGACCGTCGACGACCCCGCCCGCCCCGAGCTCGACGGCGCCACCGTCCTCGTCCTCGAACGGGCCGAGCGCTCCCTCGACACCCTCCTCGCCGACGACGGCGCGCCGCCCGGACGGGCCGCCGGCGTACTCACCGACGTCCTGGAGGGGCTCCACCAACTGCACGGCGCCGGCTGGGTGCACGGCGACCTCAAGCCCGCCAACGTCCTGCTGATGGCCGACGGCACGACCCGGCTCGCCGACTTCAACCTCTCCGCGCAACTGGAGGACACGCACGCCTACTCCCCCGCGTTCGCCACACCCGACTACACGCCGCCCGAGCTGCTCTGGGCCGACGTCGGGGAACGCGGTATCCGCACCAGGCCCACCACCGACATCTGGGCCTTCGGCGTGCTGGCCCACCTCGTCCTGACCGGATCGTTGCCGCTCCCCGGCACCACCCCCGCCGCCCGCCGCGACGCCACCGCACGCTACGCCCGCGGCAGGGAGGAACTCCGCCTCTCCCCCCGCCTGCCGGCCGGCTGGCGGCAGATCGTCGCCGACTGCCTGGCACCGACCCACGAGCAGCGCGCCGCGCACGACGCACTCTCGCTGCTCCGCCGGGCCCGGACGGCCGGCGACGGACCGGAGGCGGACGGGTCCGACCCGGCCGCGGGGGGAGACCGGCCGACGGCAGCCGCCCGGCCGGAGCACCGGCCGGGCGGAGCACCGGGCGGGGAACCCGGCCAGGGGCTCCGAAGACGCCGGCGGGCCTCCCGTCGACTGCTGGCCGGCGCGGCCGTCCTGGCGGCGGTGGGCAGCGGGGCGCTCTGGATCGGCCTGGCCCCCCGGGCCGGGGCCGAGGGCTACGAGCGATGTATCCGCAGCGCCGTCTGCCTCTTCTCGGAGCACGGCGGCCGGGGCGAGATGTGCTCGTGGATCGACGCCGACGACGACTGGCTGGACGACCAGATCGCCTGCCCCTGGATGGCACGGAAGCCGCCCCGCTCGATCTTCAACAACGGGTACGGACCGGACATGGGCGCGCTGAAGAAGGACGTCGAGTACTTCGAACGACCAGGCCTGACGGGCTTCCTGGCCTGTCTCCCCGTCCAGACCCGGACCGACCTCGACCCCTCGGTCCGGCCCCGGTCCCACCGCTGGGTCGCGCAGTGCTGATACGGCGCGCCGGCCGGAGCCGACGCGCCGCACCTCCCGGAGGGATCCGGTCTACCAGGTGTTGTTGCCGCAGGAGGTGACCCAGCGGTGCGAGGCCGCGTTGTCGTGCAGGCTCTGGTTCAGACCCCGGTTGTCCCCGTTGCGGGTCCAGGTCAGGTAGTAGCCGTTGCCGCGCAGGTTCCAGGACGTCCCGTAGCCGATGCAGGCGTAGGCGCCGTAGCCCTCGGCGGCCGTGCCCCAGTAGATGTTCACCTTGTCCCGGCCGCCCGGCGCACCGTTGTTGCCGACCCAGTCGACCTTGTTCTTGACCGAGCTCGGCCAGTCGTCCGACGGGCCGGACCACTGCACCGTGGCTCCCGTGTCGTCCGCGTAGGCACAGAAGTTGGTCCAGTTGCACCCGCCGTCGGCGTGCGCCGCGGTGGGCACCGCGAGGACCGCCGCTCCCGCGGCGACGAGACCCACCAGGGCCGTGCTGAGCTTCTTCATCCTGCCACTCCTCTTCGTGTGTCGTCGTGCTGTGTGTTCCGTGCCGGTGTTCCGCCCCGGGCGTTACGTGCCGGGTGTTACGTGCCGGGAGCCTCCGTACCGGGTGTTTCCGTCCTGCACGCGCCGTGCCTCGTCCGGGGCCGCGTCCGGCGCCGGGTGCCGTCACCGTGTCCGGTGTGTTCTTACGTGTCGCCAGGTCAGCCGCGTGCGGCTACCTCGCGAGCGGTGGGGAGCGCCCCGGTCTGCAGGCGCCACATGGTGTCGAAGACGGCCCGGTGCTCGGCCCGGACGGCGTCGGCGTACCGCCGGTCCAGTCCCGACACGGTGGTGTCCAGACCGGTGGACCGGGCGCACTCGGCCTCGGAGACCGCCACCGGGACGTCCTCCCGTTCCGCCGCCTCCCCCTCCCGCGACAGTTGACGATCCCTCAACTGCCTCGGGTCGTCGGCAGGGTGACCGCGTCCGGCGACGCAGGCGCTCCACACCGCGACCGCGTCCCGGTACGCCGGGTCCTGGGTCACCCGGCCGGCCCGGATACCGAAGAGGTTGTTCACGACCTCGCTGGAGCCGAACCAGGCGCGCGCGTCCCCGTACAGCCGCTGCCAGGCTCCCACCGCGCACCCCTGGTCGCTGTGGGTGAGACGACCGCCCACCGGGTTCGCGACCTCCAGCCCCGTGGGGGACGGGCCGTTGAGGGCGACACCCAGCGCCTGGGCCCGGTCGGGCGGCAGACTCCGGTAGTACGCGGTCCGTGGGGCGACCGCGTCCTCCTCGTCCAGGCGCCGTTCGACGGCCCGCCCGTATCCGTTGGTCCGGGCCCAGTCCACGTCGTCCACCACGTAGGGGAACTCGCGGTAGTCGGCCGACGGGCGGCGCGGCACCGGGAAGTAGGAGAAGCCCTGCTCCTTCATGCAGTCGCGGATCAGCAGCTGCTCCGCGCGCTGCAGGACGTCCAGCTCGTCCTCGGTCGGCCTGCGGACCGGACCGGCCGCACCGCCCCCGGCCGGCGCCGGGTCGGCCGCACCCCAGAGCCAGCCGCCGACGGCCAGCAGCACCACGGCGGAGGCGAGCGCCGACAGCCGACGTGCGGCCGGGCGGTGGCGCCTCGACGCGACGCGCTCGTCCGCGCCGTCGGGCGACGCGTCCGCCGCCGTCCTCCCCCGTCCACCGAACACGCCCATCGGGCCGTCCCTCCACCGTGCGGTCACTGCTGCCAGCGGCCATACAACCCGGGCCGCGCGGCGGCGTGAACCTGTGAAGAGTGAGGTTGACGGCGGCCCGCCGGTGGGCGGGCACAGGTCTCGGCGAACGGCTCCGCGCAAGCCGCCTCCACGCAGGACGACCGGCGCGGGACGGCCGACCCGGGACGGCCGACCCGGGAGGGACGGCGCACGACGAAGGCCCCGACCCGCCGGTGGGCGGGTCGGGGCCGCGCGCCGGTCAGGCGCGCGCCGCGCCCTCCGCCGCTCCCGCCCGCTCCCCGCCGGCCGCGTCGACGCCCGGATCGAAGGCCGCCCGTCCGCCCGCGTCGTCGCGCGACACGGGGATGGTCGCGGCCACCGCGGCGGCGCCCAGCGCGACACCGCAGCCGATCAGCAGGCCCACCCGGAAGCCGGCCTCGGACGGCAGCGTGTGCCCGCCCACGGTGGTGTTCAGCTGCGCGAGGACCACGCCCACGACGGCGGCCGAGAGCGAGGTGCCGAGCGAGCGCATCAGGGTGTTGAAGCTGTTCGCCGAGGCCGTCTCCGACAGCGGCACCGCGCTCATGATCAGCGCCGGCATCGCGCCGTACGCGAGGCCCACCCCGGCGTTGCAGACCAGCGTGACCACCAGGACGCCCCAGGTGGAGCCGATCAGCACCATCGAGAGGCCGTAGCCGGTGGCGATCGCCAGGGCGCCGGCGACCAGCGTGAACTTCGGACCGCGGGCCGCCGAGAGCCGCCCGCCGAGCGGCGAGACCGCCATCATCATCAGGCCCGAGGGAGCCATCCACAGCCCCATGGCCAGCATCGACCGGCCCAGGCCGTAGCCGGTGGCCTCGGGCAGCTGGAGCAGCTGCGGGATGATCAGTGCCTGCGCGTACATGCCGAAGCCGACCAGGACCGACGCCGCGTTGGTCAGCAGCACGCGCGGGCGGGCCGTCACCCGGAGGTCGACCAGCGGCTCGGCGATGCGCAGCTCCCAGCGGCCCCAGGCGAGGAGCAGGAGGACGGCCGCACCGAACAGGCCCAGCGTGAGCCCGTCGGTCCAGCCCCAGTCACCGCCCTTGGAGACCGGCAGCAGCAGGCAGACCAGCCCGGCCCCCAGGCCGATCGCGCCGACCAGGTCGAAGCGTCCGCCCGCCGGGCGGACGGCGGGGGCCGGGACGAGGAACCAGATCATCGCGGTGATCGCCACGGTGAGGGCGGCGGCTCCCCAGAACAGCACCCGCCAGCTCGCGTACTCGGCCACCGCGGCCGAGATCGGCAGCCCGAGACCGCCGCCGATGCCCATGGAGGCGCTGACCAGGGCTATCGCCGAGCCGAGCCGCTCCGGCGGCAGGACCTCGCGGAGCAGGCTGATGCCGAGCGGCACCACGCCCATCCCCACGCCCTGGAGGCCGCGTCCGACGATCATCGGCAGGACGGAGGAGGTGAGCGCGCAGATCACCGAGCCGACGAACAGGGGAACGCAGCAGGCCAGCAGCATCCGCCGCTTGCCGAGCAGGTCACCCAGTCGCCCGCTGACCGGCACGAACACGGCCGCCGACAGCAGGGTCGCCGTGATCACCCAGGTGGCGTTGGACGGGGTGGTGTTCAGCAGCTTGGGCAGCTCGCCGATCAGCGGGGTGACCAGCGTCTGCATGATCGCGGCCACGGTGCCGGTGAGGGCTAGCGTGGCGACCACACCGCCGGTCCGGGTGGTGGCCTGGGGGCCGTCCATGGAGATCTCCTCGGGAACTCGGTGGGGCGGACACGTGGACGCACACGCCGCGACCTATGCATAGTACACATCATATGTATCGTGCACATTCACCGACCGGTGCACACCCTGCGATACTGGACCGACGCCGCAGGTCAGAGCTGCACGGAACCGACGGGAGGACGGCATCATGGGCGGCCCCACGGACGACGTCGCGTTCGAGTACATGGTGCTCAGCCGACACCACTACCTGAGCCCCTCCGGCGCCCGCCCGCAGGGCAGCCGGCTGGACCGGTCGGCGTACATCCTGCTCAGCCGGATCGGCATGCAGGGTCCGATGTCGATCGGCGAGCTCAGCGACGCGTTCGGACTCGACGCCTCCACCCTCAACCGCCAGACCGCCGCGATGACACGCGCGGGGCTGGTCGAGAGGATCCCCGACCCCGACGGCGGGATGGCCCGCAAGTTCCGCGTCACCGAGGAGGGCCACCGTCGACTCGAGGAGGACCGCGCGGCCCACGCACAGGCCCTCGACCTGGTGATGGCCGACTGGTCCGCCGAGGACGTCGCCGCCTTCGCCACCTACCTACAGCGGTTCAACACCGACATCGAACGCCTCGACGGGCGCCCCTGGCCCCGCACCCAGGCTCCGTCCGCACGGGACCGGTGAGTTCCACCGGAGGAATGCCACCGGGGCGGAACGGAGTGAGTCCGCCCGCAGAACAGCACCCGCCGGTGATGGCCCGTGAGTGTGCGTCTCGGGTCCGGCGGGCGCTCGTTCGTAGGCTACCGGGACACGGCCGACGGGCCGGGGATTCGTGCCCGCCGCAGGACGAGCGTGTCACCTGCGGCGGGCAGCGCTCAGATCTGCCGCTCCGGATCGGAGAAGGTGAGGCCTCCGGCGGCGAGCGAGCGCCGGGCCGGGGCAGGGGCAGGCACGGCCTCGCCGGGCGGCTGGCGGAAGTCCGCGCCCTGCTCGACCGGAAGCAGCCGGCGCCCACCCGGCTGGGCGGGCACGGGAGCATCGGCGGCGGGCTCGGAGAAGGCGGGCAGCCCGAGGCTGCGACGGTCAGGGTTCATGGCCCCCAGTCTCGCAGCCCGTACGGGTGCCGCAGGCCGGAGCGCCGTCACCGGTGGTAACAGTCTGACCCTCATCGTGAGGATCACGGGGCCGTCCGCGCGTTTCGGCGCCCCCGCGCACCGCCGTCGAGCCCCTGCCACCGCCGCCCGGCCCGGGGACGTACGGCCGCGTCCCGGGTGGCGTGGGAGGCTACCGGGGCCCACCGCCACGCCCGACCAGGAGCCGACACCATGGACCGCCCGCAGGCCGCCGCCTTCCGACTCGACGCCACCGCCTCCGGGCACCCGGCCGGCATCCTCGACGCCGCCGAGCAGGCCGAACGGCGGGGCATGGACCGGCTGGTCGTCTCCGAGACCGCCTACGACCCGTTCCTCCAGCTGGCCCGCGCCGCCGACCGCACCAGCACCGTCGAGCTGGCCACCGGCGTCGCCGTCGCCCTCGCCCGGACCCCGATGACGCTCGCCTACCAGGCCTGGGGCCTGCACGCGGCCTCCGGCGGACGGGCCGTCATCGGCCTCGGATCCCAGGTCAAGCCGCACATCGAGAAGCGCTTCGGCATGCCCTGGGACCGGCCCGCCGCCCGGATGCGGGAGTACGTCCACGCCGTGCGGGCGATCTGGCAGAGCTGGCAGACCGGTGAACGGCTGCGCTTCCGCGGCGACTTCTACCGGCACACGGTAATGACCCCGGTCTTCTCCCCCGATCCGGTCCCGGCGGGGGTGCCCCGGATCCTGCTGGCCGGCGTCGGTCCGCTGATGGTCCGCACCGCCGGGGCCGTCGCCGACGGCTTCCTCAGCCACCCGTTCACCTCGGTCGACTACCTCACCGGGCAGGTGCTGCCCGCCCTCGCCGAGGAGCGCGGCCGGGCCGAGGCCGAGGGGGCGGCCTGGACCGCCCGGCCGTTCGAGGTCGTCGGCAACGTGCTCACCGCGACCGGCCGCACCGAGGAGGAACTGCGGACCAACCTGGCCGGCGTCCGCGAGCGGCTCGCCTTCTACGCCTCCACTCCCGCCTACCGGCCGGTGCTGGCCCAGCACGGTTGGGAGGACCTCCACGAGGAACTGCACCGGCTGTCGGTGCGCGGACGCTGGCAGGAGATGACCGGGCTGATCGACGACCGGGTCTTCGACACCTTCGCCGTCGCCGGCGAGGTCGGGCAGGTGGCACGCGAGATCCACCACCGGTACGCGGGACTGGCCACCAGGATCTCGGTCAGCCTGCCGGAGGACGCCGCGCCGGAGCTGGGCCTGGACGTGCTGGACGCCCTGCGCGACCTGGGCCGACCCGGGCCGGGCGGCACCCGCGGGCGCCGTACCGGCCTCGGTTAGGGTGGGCCGCGATCCGTACGGCAGAGCAGGAGGAACAGGCGATGGCGCAGCGGACGGACCATCAGAACGACCGGTACCGGGTCCTGTTGGCCGAGCTCTGGGCGACGTGGGCCGAGCGGGGGGCGGCCCTGGACGCCGAGCAGTGGGGGCGGGCCACCCGGCTTCCGGGCTGGTCGGTGCGCGAGCTGTACGCCCACGTGGCGCCGACACCCGGGCTGTTCACCCGGATGCGGGAGGCCGTGGTCGACCGGCCGGCGACCGTGGCGCACGGCTCCGCCGTCCTGCGAGCCTACAACCGGCCCGACGGCGTGGCGCACACGGCGGCCGATCTCGTCGCCGATGACGCGCGGGAGCTGGCGGCGACGGTCGGAACCGGCGCCCTGGTGGCCCGGTTCGCCACGGAGGGGCCGAAAGCACTGGCCGGGATCGCGGACCTGGCTCCGACGACCGTGATCGCCCACCCCCTCCTCGGTACGGCCACGCTGGGCGCCCTCGCCGAGGTCGCGGTGATGGAGGCGACCGTCCACCTGCTCGATCTCACGGCGGCGATCGGCGGCCCGCCGCCGCCGGACGGTGCGCTGCAGGCCACCCGCGTGCTGCTGGCGGAGGTCGCCGATCCGGTGGAGTTCATCGAGGCCGCGGCGGGGCGGACCCGTACGGCGGTCCTTCCGGTCATCCGCTGAGCCTCCCGGCCGGCCCGGCCCGGGCGCGGTCAGTGGCCGTAGTGGTACGGCGTCGCCGTGGTCAGGGCCGCGAAACCCAGGCGCTCCAGGATCGGCCGGCTCTGCGGCGAGGCGTCCACCCGCAGGTACGCGTACCCGAGTTCGTCCGCGAGCCGGGCCCGGTGCGCGACCAGCGCGCGGTAGACGCCACGGCCCCGCCACGCCTCGACCGTGCCGCCGCCCCAGAGGCCGGCGAACCCCGTGCCCGGGTGCAGCTCCAACCGCGCCGCGCTCACCGGCACCTCTCGGCCGTCCACCTCGGCGAGGGCGAGGTGGATCCGCAGGGTGTCCGGGGACTCGGCCAGCTGGGCCAGGATGCGGCGGCGCAGGCGCGAGCCGTCCGCGCCGAAGGCCTGTTCGTGGACGGCCACGACCTGATCCACCCCGGCCTCGTCGGTGACCTCGCGCAACGTGATCCCGGCGGCGCCCGGCCGTCCCGACCCGGCCGGCCCGGCGAGCAGGTCGGCGACCCGCGCGACCATCAGCGTCTCGGGCGCGTCCGGGGTGAACCCGGCGGCGAGCAGCCGGTCTTCGAGGTCGGCCGGGCGGTCGTGCCCGTACAGCGTCCACTCGAAGTCCTGGCCGAGCGCGGTGAAGTAGGCGATCTGGTCGGCGACGGCGCGGTCGACGTGGTCGGCGTGGTCGGCGTCCTCGGCGTGGTCGGCGTCCTCGGCGGTGCCGACACCGGCGTGGGTGCCCAGGTCCGACCAGAGCACGCCGTTCCACACGCTGTCCGGGCCGCTCTGCCGCACCACGGCGCCGACGTGCTCGACGCGTGCCGCCGGGGACTCGGGCTGTGCGCCGCGCCGCATGTGCTCGTCGACCAGGGCAAGAAGTTCTTCATGATCCATAGCGGCACAGCCCATCACTGCCGAGCCTCGGTGGCAATCGACATAGGGTTCCCGGGCGGCGATGACGCTACGGAGTCGGGCGGAGCGATCAGGGCTTCACGGGAAAACCGGACACGCTGTTTGGTTCTGATGCCTTGGCGACGTCGGTTGCCGTCTCCTCCGCAGCGGCCGGATCCGCGGCCGCCATCTCCGCGACGACCCGCGCGCCCCGGTCCGCCGCCAGGTCGAGCGAGGCCAGGACGCCCGGGACGGCGATGCTCGGCATCAGGTGCCGGTACAGCGTGGCGACCCGGACGGCGAGGTCCGCGCGTCCGGTGAACCGCTGCGACTGGAGCTGCACCCCCACCCAGGACGCCGTCATCAGCGCGGCCGTGTCGGCCGGCACGACGTGCGGCAGCAGCTCGCCCCGCTCCCCCGCGGCCACCAGCAACCGCTCCAGGCGCGCTATCCACCCGGGGGCCGCGTCGACGCCGAGACTGCCGTCCGCCCCTTGGTCCACCGAGAGCCTCACACCGGCGCTGAGCATCGGGTCGGTGGGGATCAGGTGGGTGACGACCATCCCCGTGTCCACGAACTCCTGAAGCTTGCAGGCCCGCTCGGGAACGGCCTCGCTGGCGTACTGCGCCTCGATGACGCCCTGGGCCAGCTCCCGTTTCGACGCGAAGTGGAAGTAGACGGCGCCCCGGGTCACACCCGCGCGGGCCACCACCTCGCCGATGGTCGCCCCCTCATAGCCGGACTCGTCGAACACCGAGGCCGCCGCCTCCAGAATCAGCCGCCGCGTCCGCAGCGCCCGCTCCTGTCGCGCCATCACGACCACTCCCACCGCAGGAAACAAAACCAAACAGCCCGTATCTTACCCGGCCGCCGATGCCGCCCACGGGCACGCCACCAGGGCAGCGGGCAGCGGCGCCGCACACTCAGCGTCAGAGAATACCGACCATGCGGTCCGGTATGAACGGTGAGACTTCCTCCCGTCGACCGCAAGGTGAACTCCCCGCCGGGGCGGACCGGGCGGCGGCGGACGACCGGGCCTGATCGGGACCGCCCGCGCCCGTCACCCCAGGACGGCGACCGCCTCGACCTCCACGAGCTGGTCGTGGTACCCGAGGACGGTGACCCCGACCAGGGTGCTCGGCACGTCGTGGTCGCCGAGGTACTCGCGGTAGACCTCCCAGACCGCCACCAGATCGCTCTGCCGGGCCGAGGCGACGTACACCGTGGTGCGGACCAGGTCGGTGAGCGCCGCTCCCTCGTCCTCCAGCACGGTGATCAGGTTCCGCATCACCTGGTGGGTCTGACCGGCGTGGTCGCCCACCGCGACGGTACGGCCCTCGGCGTCGAGCGGGCAGGCCCCGGCCAGCCAGAGCGAGCGGACCGGCGCATCGACCGCCGCCGCGTACGCGTAGTCCACGGCCGGGGTGAGCCGGTGGTTGCGGATCAACTTGACGGCGCTGCTCACGAAGTCCTCCGAAGTGGTCGCGGGTGATGCCGCGCCCATCGTTCGCACGCCGCCCACGGGCCGTCAATCGATTAACGAGGCCGACCCGGACGGCCGCGGACCCGTGTCCGGAGAATTCACCGTTCCGGGTGATGGCGGGTCGCGGCCTCCGGCCGGGATCCTGGTGGCCCGCCGACGACCGAGGAGGCTCTCGTGCTGTTTCCGCCGCCGACACCGGAATTGGGCCGCCGCCGCGTCCTGGGGCTGGCGCTGGGGGCCGGCGTCGCGCCCGCCCTGGGCGCCGGGACCGCGTCCGCCGCGGCCCCTCCCGCCCGACCCGCCCCCGTCCGGCCCCGTGCCGACTCCCCCGAGCAGGCCCTGGGGCGCCGGGTGGCCACCGTGGCGACCGCGCAGATCGGAGTGCCGTACGCCTGGGGCGGCGGAGACCGGCTGGGCCCGAGCCTCGGCTTCTGCGACGAGGAGAACGGCTACCTCGACGGCCGGTGCCTCGGCGAGAGCACCGTCGGCTTCGACTGCAGCGGCCTGGCGCTGTACTGCTGGTACCGGGCGAGCGGCGGTGCGGTGGAGCTGGCGCACTACACCGTCGCCCAGTACCACCGGTCCGCTCCGGTGGCACGGGCCGACCTGCTCCCCGGAGACCTGCTCTTCTTCTCCCGCCCGGGCGCGCCGCTGCACCACGTGGGCCTCTGGGCCGACGACGGCGCGATGATCCACGCCGAGCGCACCGGCACGCTGATCGCCCGGGTCGAGGGCGTGCTCGACCTGCCGCGCTGGGCCGGCGAGTTCGCGGGCGCCCGCCGCCCGCTTCCACTCGGGTAGGGCCGCCCCGCCCGGCCGTCGGGGCGAACGCGGCGGCCCGTCGTGAACCCGGCCGAGCAGGGCGTGGCGCACACCGACCGCCGGGGCCCGGGCGCCGAAGCGGGTGCGGGTCCGTCAGCTGCGGAAGAACCGGAGGTCGCAGACGGCGTCGGCGTAGGCCCGTCCGAGGTCGTCCTCGGCGGTGGCGTGGCCGACGACCGCGGCGCAGTACCGCGTGTCGGGGACGGGCAGCGGGCGGCGGACGGCGGGAGCCGCCGGGGCGGCGACGGCCGCGGCCGTGAGGGTCAGGGCGGCGGTGAGGGTGGCGACGGTGAGCCTGGGGGCGAGGCGCATGGGGGTACCTCCCGGTGCACGGGGACGGGGTCGGGGACGTCGGCGGCCCCGGACCCGGGCCGCCGGCCCCCATCGAACGGCGGGCCGGCCGTACGGGCGGGCCGACACACCGCACACCTCTGCTAGTCATATGTGTACGACCGCACCGCGGCCGGCCCGTCCGCCGCTCGCCCGCGCGGCCGAGACCCCGTCACGGGCCGGTACCCGGTACCCCGCCGGGCCTCCGGCGGGGTACCGGGCGCCCGCGGCCTCGTCAGCCGCCCGACTCCCGGCCCGCGGGCTCCTCGTCCCACAGGTCCAGGCTGCACGCGCCCACCAGAGCGCCGATCCGGGACAGCGCCTCGGCGGCCGGCAGCGGATCGAGCCGCCGCCCGTCCCGCAGCCGCAGGGCGACGAGGTCGTCCGCCGCCTCCCGCGGCCCGATGACCGCCAGGTACGGGGCCGGCCTGGCCGCACGGATCCGGGCGCCCAGGCTCCCCCGGTCGGGCCCGGCGACCTCGGCGCGCAGCCCCTGGTCCAGACACCGCGCGCGGAGCCGCTCGGCCTGCTGCCGCTCGCCCTCGGAGAGCGGCAGCAGGACCAGCTGGGTCGGGGCCAGCCAGGCCGGGAAGGCCCCGCCGTACAGCTCGATCAGGTGCGCGACCACGCGCTCGACGCTGCCGATCACGCTGCGGTGGACCATCACCGGGCGGTGCCTGGCACCGTCCGGGCCGATGTACCGGAGCCCGAACCGCTCCGGCTGGTGGAAGTCGATCTGCACGGTGGAGAGGGTGGACTCGCGGCCGGCGGCGTCGGCGATCTGGACGTCGATCTTCGGGCCGTAGAACGCGGCCTCGCCCTCCGCCGCCTCGTACGGCACCCCGGAGCGCTCCAGCACCCCGGTCAGCAGCGCGGTGGCCCGCTCCCACAGTGCGGGATCGGCCACGTACTTGCCGCCCGCGCCCGGCAGGGAGAGGCGGTAGCGGACCGGCCGGATCCCGAGCGCCCGGTACGCGTCCCCGATCAGCTCCAGTGCGGCGACCGCCTCGTCACCCGCCTGCTCGGGGGTGCAGAAGACGTGCGCGTCGTTCAGTTGGATCGCCCGGACCCTGGTCAACCCGCCGAGCACACCGGACGGCTCGGACCGGTACATGCCGCCCAGCTCGGCGATCCGCAGGGGGAGTTCACGGTAGCTCCGGGCACGGGAACGGTAGATCAGCGCGTGGTGCGGGCAGAGGCTGGGCCGCAGCACGACCTGCTCGGCTCCCAGGTCCATCGGCGGGAACATGTCCTCGCGGTAGTGCTGCCAGTGACCGGAGATCTCGTAGAGCTCGCGCTTGCCCAGCACCGGCGAGTAGACGTGGCGGTAGCCGGCCCGGCGTTCCCGGGCACGGACGAACTCCTCCAGGGTGTGCCGGATCTCGGCCCCGTCGGGCAGCCAGTACGGCAGTCCGGCCCCGATGAGCGGGTCGGTTCCGAAGAGTTCGAGCTCGCGGCCCAGCCGCCGGTGGTCGTCGGCACGATCACCGGTCACGGGGCCGCTGCTCGCGGCGTGGGCGTGGTCGGGCACGGAGGTGCGGTTCATGGCGGCGGTCTCCACTCGGATCTGCGGGCGAGTGGACCGGTACGACGAAGCCCCGGGGCACTCGCCCCGGGGCTTTGGACTAGGTCAGCAGTCAGCGCACCGGGACTCTCTCCGGCGTCGTCGTGAGGACGGCAACAGCGCGCTTCATGTGTTCCACGGTAGCAGGGGCCCCGGACGGCGGCGAGCGGCTTTCCGCCCGCCGCCCTATGCCGGACCTCACCGGACCTCACCGGAGGACGACGCACCCGCGTTCGGCCAGGGCCCCCAGCACGCGGGCCGCGGGCCCGAGGTCGTTCCACCGCAGGTCGAGCTTCTCCAGGGCAGGCAACTCCGCCAGCCAGTCCGGTAGTTCGGTGATCAGGTTGGCCCGCAGGTCGAGCCTGCGCAGCAACGGCAGGCCGGCCAGCGCCACCGGGACGGCGGCGAGGGCGTTCTCCCGGAGATCGAGTTCACGCAGTTCACCGAGCCCGGCGAAGGACGGCGGCAGGGTGGTCAACGCATTCCCCCGGAGCCAGAGTTCACGCAGGGCGCGGAGTCCTCCGAGCGAGCCGGGCAGCGAGGTGAGCCGGTTGTGCTGGGCGCGGAGTTCGACCAGGCCGGTCAGCTCTCCGAGGCTGTCCGGCAGCCGGTCGATCCGGTTCTCACCGACGTTGAGGTAGCGCAGTGCGGTGAGCCGGCCGAGTGCCGCGGGGAGGCCGGTGAGCGCGTTGTCGTGCAGGTAGAGGAAGTCCGTGAGCCCCGCGAGGTCGCCGATCTCCTCGGGTACGGCGGTGAGCCGGTTGTGGCCGAGGTCGAGGGTGCGAAGTCTCCCCAACCGTCCTACGGTGGGCGGCAGTTCGGCGATGCCCGTCTCGGCGAGGATCAGGACCGTCAGGTCGGTGCGGTCCCAGACTTCCTCGGGCACCGTGCCGAGGGGCTGTCGCCAGAGGTTGAGGGTGGTGTCGGTCACCCGGTCATTCTCCCGCGCGTCCGGGTGCGGGCGTTCCAGGGGCGGGCGTTCCACAGCCCCGCGGCGATCTCGGCGTCGGCGAGCGTACCGGCCGGCGTGCCGCTGTGGACGACGACCCGTCAGTCCGGCCACGCGCCACGGGGGTCCGACGCTCCCGGGAGGACTCAGGAATCCAGTGAAGTCAAGGCTTTCGTTCGGAGGGGATCCACCGCATAGTGGTGCGCCGGACCGAGAGGAGGACCTGTCTTGTCGCAGGTCAATGACAGCACCGTGCGTGTGGTGGAGGCCGAGCGGGCCGAGGTGTCGGCCGTGTACGGGCTGCTCGACGAACGCCTCGCCGACGCGCGGGCGCGGTTGGCGCAGGTACTCGCGGCGGCGCCCGGCAGCGCGGGCGAGGTGCACGAGCGGGAGCTGGCCGCGCACCGGTGGGCCGCCGAGGCGCGCCGGCTGGAAGGCGCGGCGGACGGACTGGTCTTCGGCCGGATCGACGCCGGGGACGGCTTCGCGCTGCGGATCGGACGGATCGGTCTGCACGTGGAGGACGCCGATCTCCCGGTCCTGGTCGACTGGCGGGCGGACGCCGCACGGCCCTTCTACGTGGCGACGGCCGTCCACCCGATGGGCCTGCGGCGCCGCCGCCATCTGCGGACGGCCGACCGCACCGTCGTCGGAGTGAGCGACGAGCTGCTGGACGGGTCCTCGCCCACCGAGGAGGACGTGGTCGGCGACAGCCCGCTGACCGAGGCGTTGCAGGCGCGGCGGACCGGCCGGATGGGCGCGGCGGTCGCCACCCTCCAGGCCGAGCAGGACGCGATCGTCCGCTCCGCGCACCGGGGGGTGACGGTGGTGCAGGGCGGACCCGGCACCGGGAAGACGGTCGTCGCCCTGCACCGGGCCGCCTACGTGCTGTACGCGTTCCCGAGGGCCGCGGAGCGCGGTGTGCTGGTGCTCGGGCCGAACACGCGGTTCCTCGACTACATCTCGCAGGTGCTGCCCTCGCTCGGCGAGAACGACGTCGTGCTCGCCACCTGCGCCGACCTCGCCGGGATCCGGCCGGCGACCGCGGACGGTCCGAGCGGCACGGACGCCACGGACGCGGCCCGGCTGAAGGGCGGCGCGGAGCTGGCCGACGCGCTGGCGGAGCTGGTGCGCTCCCGGCAGGCCCCGGAGGGCGGCTTCACCGTACGGTCGGGCCAGGAGTGGGTGGAGCTGACGGAGCAGGAGGTCGCCCGGTCCCGGGAGGTGGCCACCCGCACCGGCCTGGGCCACAACCAGGCCCGGCAGGTGTTCAAGGAACAGCTGGTCGACGCCGTCACGGATGCGCTGGAGCGGGGCACCGAGGCGGTGCTGGACCTCATCGACGCCCAGGTCGCCGAGCTCACCGGCATCAACCTCGACCGGACCGCCGCCGCGGACCTGCGCCAGCTCGGCCTCGACGGGCCGCCGGTGGTCGACGCGACCGACGTGTTCGACCCCGACGCCGTCCGGGCCGCCCTGCTGGACGACCTCGGCGTCGAACGGGCCGTGGAGGAGCTCTGGCCCCGCCTCGGGGCCGAGGACCTCGTCCGGGAGCTGCTGGACCGGCCCGACGTGACGGCCCGCTACCTGCCACGGCTCACCGCCGGGGAGCGGGGCCTCCTGCGACGGAGCCCGAACGCGCCGTGGACCGCCGCCGACGTGCCGCTGCTGGACGAGGCCGCCTGCCTGCTCGACGGGCCGCCGCAGCGCACCTACGGCCACGTGGTGGTCGACGAGGCCCAGGAGTTCACCGCCATGCAGTGGCGGATGGTGGCCCGTCGGTGCCCGGCGCGGTCGATGACGCTGGTCGGCGACTTCGCGCAGGCGGGCCCGGCGACGACCGCGCGGGACTGGGAGGAGGCGCTGACCCCGCAGCTCGGCTCACGGTTCACCCTCAACACCCTGACCGTCAGCTACCGCACCACCGAGGAGATCCTCGCCACCACCCGCGAGCTGCTGGCCCGGATCGCCCCGGGCCAGCAACCGAGCCGGTCGATCCGTCACGGCGAGGCTCCGCGTACGGTCGCCACGGCGCCGGACACGCTGGCCGCCGCGGTCCTCGGGGAGGTCAACGCCCAGGCCCGGGAGCACCCCGGCGACCTGGTCGGGGTGGTCTGCGCCGACGACCGGGTCGCGGAGCTCGCCGCCGTCCTGCCCGGCCCGGTCCAGCTGGTGCCGGCCTCCCAGGCGCGGGGTCTGGAGTTCGACGGTGTCGTGGTCGTCGATCCCACCGGGATCACCGGGGCGCACCCCGGCGGGGAGCGGGACCTCTACGTCGCCCTGACCCGGGCCACCAAGCGCCTCACCACGATCACCACACTCGCCGCCGGCCCCACGGCGGCCGACACCGGGACCGCAGGTGTGGAGACCGCGGGCGCCGAAGCCTCCGGCGTCGCCGTGTCGCGGGACTGAGCCCGGGATCCGGGCGGGGCCGCCCCGGGATCAGGCCCCGCCCGGTCGGGCCCCCGGCTCCCGGTCGGGCCCCCGGCTCCGGTCGCGGGTCTCGTCCCGGATCCGGGACGAGACCCG
>NZ_JAQYWZ010000290.1:0-315 GCF_036290945.1 Streptomyces sp. BE303 | reverse complement strand
TCACCGATCTGGCCGAGGCGGCGCCCCGTGGCCGCTGGGCGATCGTCGGTGACGAGGCGTCCGTACGCGTCGAAGCGTCCGAGTTCGCCGAGGCGCTGACCGCGCTCGGCGCCGACGCCGTGGTCGTACCGCTCGGCGACAGCGCCGACCTGGCCACGCGTCTGCGTGAGCTGGAGCCCGCAGGCATCCTCGGGCTCCCGGCCGTGTCCCTCGCGGGCGCACTGGCCGTCGTCCAGGCATCGGCCGAGGTCGCGGGCGGTGCGCCGCTGTGGTTGGCGACCCGGGGCGCGGTGTCCGTCGGCCGGGCGGACGGCG
>NZ_JAQYWZ010000289.1:0-1479 GCF_036290945.1 Streptomyces sp. BE303 | reverse complement strand
GACGCCCTCGCGGCCCTCGACGGCGTCACCAGGTTCGTCGAACTCGGCCCGGACGGCGTGCTGTCCGCGCTCGTCCAGCAGCCCGACGCCGTCACGGCGCCGCTGCTGCGCCGCGACCGTGACGAAGTCACCACCGTGCTGACGGCGCTCGCGACCCTGCACGTCAACGGCGTCCCGGTCGACTGGTCGCCGCTGTTCACGGGCGTCCGACCGGCCGAGCTGCCGACCTACGCCTTCCAGCATCAGCGGTACTGGCTGGAGAGCCGGCCCGCGAAGGCGGTGGCCGCCGATCCCGCCGAGGCCGGGTTCTGGGCCACGATCGACCGTGGCGACCTCACCACGCTCGCCACGGAACTCGGCGTCGACCCCTTGTCCCCGCTGGAGAGCGTGCTGCCCGCGCTGACGTCCTGGCGGGCACGCGGCCGCGAGCGCTCCCGGTCGGACGGCTGGCGCTACCGGGTCGGCTGGCAGCCGGTGCCCGAGCCGGGCACGTCGGTGCTGGAGGGAACCTGGGTGCTGGTCGGCGCGGACACCGTCGGACTCGCGGCGGCCCTGACCGACCACGGTGCGCGGGTTCTGACGGTCGGAGCGGACGAGCGCGGCGCGCTCGCCCGGCGGCTGCGGGCGCTGGACGAGCCGATCGCGGGCGTGGTGAGCCTCGCCGCTCTTGAGGACGCGCCCCTGCTGGACACGTTCGCCGTCGTCCAGGCCTGCCTGGACGTCGAGTCGACGGCACCTCTCTGGCTGATCACCCGGGGCGCGGTGTCCGTCGGGAGGGCCGACGCCCCGGCCGGTCCGGTCCAGGCCCAGACCTGGGGCCTCGGTCGCACGCTGGCGCTGGAACACCCCGAGCGCTGGGGCGGTCTGCTGGACCTTCCTGCCGTCGTGGACAGTCGGGCGGCGGGTCGTGTCGCTGCCGTCCTGGGTGGTGCGCTGGGTGCGGAGGACCAGGTCGCCGTTCGCGGTGGCGGTGTGCTGGTGCGGCGCTTGGAGCATGCGCCGGTGGGTTCCGGGTCGGTCTGGAAGCCTCGGGGCACGGTGCTGATCGCCGGTGGGACGGGTGGCCTGGGGGCCGAGGTGGCGCGGTGGGCGGCGGCGAACGGTGCGGAGCGGCTGGTGCTGCTCTCCCGGCGTGGCGTGCGGGCGCCCGGGGCGGCGGAGCTGCTGGCCGAGCTGCCGATGGCGGAGATCCACGCCTGTGATCTGGCGGACCGGTCCGCGGTCGAGGCGCTGCTGGCAACGGTCGGCAAGGTCGACACGGTCGTGCACGCGGCCGGCGTCAGCGAGCACATGGCTCTGGTGGACGCGGACGAGGAGCACGTCCGCCGGGTCGTCGACGGCAAGGTCGACGGGGCGTTGCACCTGGACGCGTTGGTCGGTACGGATCTCGACGCGTTCGTGGTGTTCTCGTCGATCTCGGGTGTCTGGGGCAGCGGGGAGCAGGCGGCGTACGGGGCGGCGAACGCGGCGCTGGACGCG
>NZ_JAQYWZ010000288.1:0-1438 GCF_036290945.1 Streptomyces sp. BE303 | reverse complement strand
CTAGTAGTACTTCGTTAGGTTGGGGTGGGCTGTCGTGTTCGGCTTGTGGACTTCCGTGTGGGAAGCGGGCGTTGACAGGTGTGGCAGACACCGGTCCAGCAGCTCAGCAGGTCCTGGAGTTGGTCGAGGACCTGGTAGAGGGTCAGGCCGGTGCTTGGGCTTTTGGGTCGAGGCGGCGGAGGGTGAGGAAGGCGTGGGCGGCGGTGACGAGGGTGACGTGGTGGTGCCAGCCGCGCCAGGTCCGGCCTTCGAAGTGGTCCAGCCCGAGGCCGTGCTTCATCTCGCGGTAGTCGTGCTCGATGCGCCAGCGCATCTTGGCGAGCCGGACCAGGTGGCGGGTCGGGGTATCGGTGGGGAGGCTGGTCAGCCAGTACTCGGTGGGTGCCTTCTCGCCGGTGGGCCATTCGCTGAGCAGGGTGGTCTCGGGTAGGACGCCGTCCCAGGCGGCCGCTCCGCCGGCCTGGGCCATGGCGTGGGTGCGGGCCGCGACGCCCGCCGGCCGGACTGTGAGCCCCCGGAAGCGGGAGCGCATCGGTCCCTTGGAGCCTCGGCGCCAGGTGGCCTGGCGGAAGGCCTTGCGCCCGCCGTCGGTGGCCAGGGCCTGCAGTGATCCGGCCTTCGTCCGGTAGCGGGGCGCGGGTTTGCGGCCGTTCCCGCTCCAGTTCGGGGCGGTGGGGAGTGCGTCGTGGGGGTGCGCGGACTCGTCGGAGCGGACCGCGACGACGTAGTCCAGGCCGCGTTCGGCCAGGCCGTGGCGGAACGCGGTGATCTGGCCGTAGCCGGCGTCGGCGACGATCACCTTCGGCTCCAGACCCCAGGCGATCGCCTCGTCGATCAGGTCCAGGGCCAGGCGCCACTTCTCCCGGTGCCCGACCTCCTCCGGCATGTCGGTCCGCGCCCGGCGTTCAGCGTCGTCCCGCCACTCGGCGGGAACGAACAGGCGCCAGGAGATCGGCACGGACGCGGTGTCGGAGGCGGCATGCAGACTCACCCCCACCTGGCAGTTCGACTGCTTGCCCAACGCCCCGCACCACTGGCGGGCCACTCCGACGGACATCCGCCCGTCCTTGGGGAACGACACGTCGTCGATCACCCACACCACCGGGTCGACCACCGGAACCGTCTTGAGGGCCACGGCCCGCAGCACCGCCGCGTGGTCCCACGGCGACTGGTTCACGAACTGCTGCAGGGCCTGCATGTCCCCGTCCGGCAGCCGCTCGGCCATCGGCTGGATCGACTTCCTGCGACCGTCCAGCATCAACCCGCGCAGGTAGCAGTCACCCCACCCGCGCGTGTCCTTCCGCGGCACCGATGCGAACACCTCAGCCACGAACGCGGCCAACTCGCCACGGAGTTGCTCAATCTCCCCCAAGTTCACGCCGACCAGGATGCCCGACAGGCCGACCAAGATCAATACAAGTTAACGAAGTACTACTAG
>NZ_JAQYWZ010000287.1:0-330 GCF_036290945.1 Streptomyces sp. BE303 | reverse complement strand
TGTTGGTTGTGGGTGTGGGGGGGGTGGTGTTTGTTTTTGTTGTGGGTGGGGGGTGGGGGGGGGGGTGGGGGGGGTTGGGGGGGGGGGGTGGGGGGGGGGGGGGGGGTGTGGGGGGTGGGGGGGGGGGGGGGGGGGGGGGGGGGGGTTTGTTGTGGGGGTGTGGGGGGGGTGGGGGGGGGGGGGGGGGGTGTGGGGGTGGGGGGGGGGGGGGGGGGGGGGGGGGGGGGGTTTTGGGGGGTCGGGGTGGGGGTGTTTTGGGGGGGGGGGGTGGGGATGCGGGGGGGGGGGGTTTTGGTGGGTTTGTGGTGTTTGGGGTGGGGGGTCAACCCC
>NZ_JAQYWZ010000286.1:0-377 GCF_036290945.1 Streptomyces sp. BE303 | reverse complement strand
GGTTGTAGTTCGCGGTGAGGTTGGGGTGGGAGACCGTGTCGACGGAGACCATCTGCACGTCGTCGTTCAGGATGACCCGGGCCCTGTGGCCGATCTCCGCCTAGGTGCCGAGGTGGGCGTCGGGCAATTCGAGCGCGATTCCGAGGACGTTGGCGTTCGCCTTGGCGTCCCGGCCCGGCCAGGTGAAGTTGTCGAGGATCCCTTCGTGGTCGGCGAAGAAGGGGTCGGTGCGCTGGCCGTGGGTGTGCTTGTCGGTGTTCGTCGAGCCGGTTGACGTGGTGCCGGTGGAACGCGACGCCTTGGACTGCCGCGCAGTGGTGCGGGTGGCGGTGTTGGTGGGGGCGGTCGGGGTCTAGGGCGGGCGGGAAGGCGAACAG
>NZ_JAQYWZ010000285.1:0-969 GCF_036290945.1 Streptomyces sp. BE303 | reverse complement strand
TCCGCACGGGCGGCCGGTCGTCGGGTGCTGGCGGTGGTGCGGGGCACGGCGGTGAACCAGGACGGTGCGTCGAACGGTCTGACGGCGCCGAACGGTCCGTCGCAGCAGCGGGTGATCCGGGCGGCGTTGGCGCAGGCGGGTCTTTCCCCGCAGGACGTCGACGCCGTCGAGGCGCACGGCACCGGCACGACGCTGGGTGACCCCATCGAGGCGGAAGCGCTGCTGGCGACGTACGGCCGGGACCGGGACGGAGACGTTCCGCTCTGGCTGGGGTCGATCAAGTCCAACATCGGTCACACGCAGGCGGCGGCCGGTGTCGCTGGGATCATCAAGATGGTCCTGGCGCTTCGGCACGAGACCCTTCCCGCCACCCTGCACGCGGACCGGCCGTCCCCGCACGTCGACTGGGCGTCGGGTGCGGTTCGGCTGCTGACGGAGTCGCGTCCGTGGACCTCGGGGGACCGGCCGCGTCGGGCGGGCGTGTCCTCGTTCGGGATCAGCGGCACCAACGCGCACGTGATCCTGGAGGAGGCGCCGGCTGACGAGACCGTGACCGGACCGGCGCCGTACCCGACCGTGCCGGTGCTGCTGTCCGGCCGGACCCCGGACGCGCTGCGGGCCCAGGCGGAGCGGCTGAGGACGGTGTCGGGCACCGACCTGCCGGCCGTGGCGGCGGCTGCGGCGCGGCGTCCGGTGCTGGCGCATCGTGCGGTGGTGCTCGCGGGTGGGACCGACGAGCTGACGGCCGGGCTGGATGCGGTGGTGTCCGGTGCGGGTGGTCTGACCGGCACCGCACGGGCGGGCCGGGTGGCGTTCCTGTTCACGGGGCAGGGTGCGCAGCGTGCGTCGATGGGCCGGGGGTTGTACGAGGCGTTCCCGGTGTTCGCGGACGCGTTCGACCAGGTGGCGTTGCACGTGGATGCTCACTTGGACCGGCCGTTGGCGGAGGTGCTGGCGGACGAGGAGCTG
>NZ_JAQYWZ010000284.1:0-5350 GCF_036290945.1 Streptomyces sp. BE303 | reverse complement strand
TCCGATAAGTCGCTCGGATACGCCCGTCTGTCCATGCGCCGCAGAACATCACCCGAACCCCGACTGGCACGCCAGTACGGCCGACGTTCACACGAACGAGCGATCATGAACCGAGAGAAAGCGGACTTAACGTCCACTCAGAGCGGCCACCGATCGGGTGGCGGCCGGGCAGTTGTGGACCGGGGAAGAACGGACTGGGATCCCCGGCAGTTGAGGAAGGCATCTGACGTCTCAAGTCCTCTGCCGGAGAGCCCTGGTGGTCACCTGTCCTGCCGCACTGGACTCGCCGCACGCGCTCGTCGAGTGGGTCACCATGCTCATCGTCACCCGGGAGGGTAACCGCCGGGGCAAGCTCCGCTCCTCCCGACGGGCGCTGGTCGCACTGGTGCACCTGCGCAAGCACGACACCCTCGCCCAGATCGCCGCCGGCTTCCGGCTCGGCGCCGGGACCGCCCACGCATGCGTCCACCAGGTCACTGACCTCCACGCACCGCCGCCACGACGTAACCCTTCAGGTCATCAGATCCCCGGGGCACACTCGTGTGGCAGGCGAATGTGCGCCGCCGGGGGCTGGGTTGGTCAGGGTCCGGGTATGACGCGGCCCCGGCAATCCCGGAAGGCGTACCGGCTCGTGGCAGCGTCGTGCGAGGTGAGGTAGGCGCCCTCGCCCGTCTTCGCGCGACACCTTCCCGGTCCTGAAGCCGCTGCGGTAGGCCCACCGGCGCACTGCGGGCATGATCTTGACCAGGAACGACAGCGAACCGCAACCGGAGTGGTTCAGCCACCTCACTCGACGGCGAGGAGAGTAGCCATGCGGACCGGCATCGTCACGGCAGCAGGGCCGGGTGTGGAACACCTGGCCGCCCGCGCGGAGGAACTCGGCTTCGACAGTTTCTGGGTGTACGACACGCCGATGGTCCACGGCGATCCGTTCGTGAGTCTCGCACTTTGCGCGAAGTCCACCCACCGGATCAGGCTCGGCATCGGTGTCGCCTCACCGGCACTGCGTTCCGCTCCCGCGGCGGCGGCGGCCGTCGGCAGCCTCAACGCCCTCGCCCCCGGCCGCATCATCTGCGGGGTCGGCACCGGTAACACGGCGCGCCGTACGCTCGGCATGCGGCCTACCACGATGGCGGAGCTGGAGTCGTTCACGGCCGCCCTACAGGATCTCACCGCGGGCCGCGAGTCGGACTACCGCGAGGGTGCCCGGTCCAGCAGGGTGCGATTCCTGCACGCCGGGCCGTACGTCGACACCGAGGCTCCCGTGGAGTTCGTCGTGGCCGCGTTCGGCCAGACGGCTGCCGCGGTCGCCGGCCGGCTCGGCGCGGGGGTGATCTCCTTCGCGATGCACGGCCCCGTGGCCTGGTCCGCCCTCGGCCGGGCCCGGCGGGCGGCGGCGCGGGACGCGGGCGGCGCCGAGAAGACCCGTTCGTATCTCATGTCCTCCCTCCATGTCCTCGCCGACGGCGAGGACCGCTACGGCGATCCGGTCAAGGACTCGGTGGGGCCCATCGCACTGAGCGCACTGATCCTCGGCGCGGAGAACCCCGTCCTCCGCGCGGCCCTCCCTCCGGAAGAGGCCGCAGCTGTCGACCGTCTGCTCCGGCTGCGCGGCGCCACCCCCACCGATCCCGAGCGTCACCAGGCGCTCTACCGCAACTACCTGGGTCGACTGTCCCCCGAGGACCGCGAGCTCGTCGTGCCTTCCCTGGTGGACAAGTTCGGCCTGGTCGGCACCAGGGAGGAGCTCACCGAGCGGATCAACGTGCTGGAGAACGCGGGGGTCGACGAGCTGGTGATCCAGCCCGTTGTGGACCCTGGGACCGAAATGGCCGAGCTCGCACGGCTATTCGCCTGACGACTGTCGCCGGGACCTCGTGTTCCTTGCTGCCGCGCGTGGTCACCGTGGCCACCGCGCAGGGGTGGCCGAGGTCGGGGCAGACCGCGATCACGACCGGGGCGCGGTCGAGGACCCGTGTGCCACCCGTCGTCACGCTCACCGATGTCGAGCTGCGTGCCCCGGCTGCCGCCCGAACCGGCCCTCACCGACGTCGACGCGCGGCGCCGCATCGATGCCTCCGGCCGCATCCACGACAGCGCCGGCCAGAGCACAGGTCCGGCCCGGCGTTCCGAGGGGCTGACATCCGCCGCGTTCTCGCCCACCGGCGAGGGCATCCGACCACTTCATGCGCACCACCTCACCGCCCCGGAGAGGAACCTCGCCCGACCGGGCCCCGCTCCGGACGGGAGTACGGGCGGGTCCGGAGCGGGGGCGGGGTGGTGACCCCGGGCAGCCGGTCAGTCGATGGACCACCGTTGCAGTTCGGAGCCGGTGTCGGGCTGCTGGGTCGCCTTGGCACCCTTGGTGGCCGAGGCGACGGTGAGCGCGAGGCCGCTGGCGGCAGAGGTGATCGTATACCGGTCGAAGTTGGCCGGGGTGATCTTCCAGCGCTGGGCGGTCTGGCCGTTGCAGGCACGCTGGACGATGGTGGAGCCGGCGGCTCCGGCGGCCTCCGCGCACTTGCCGGAGGCCTTGTTGGCGATGGTGTAGGTGCCGTCGGACTGGGTGGCGATGGTCCAGCTCTGCTTGTCACCCCGGTTGGTCAGCCACACCAACAGGTCGGAGCCGTCGGAGGAGGAGCCGCCGTTCTCCAGGGCGATGCCCCGGGTCTCGATGGTGTGGACGCCCTCCACCGTGCGCACGGTGCCGGGCCAGGGGATGCCCGGGGCGGCGTAGTAGCCGATACCGGCCGCCTTCCAGCGCATCCCCTCCTGGGCCAGGCGCTGACGGAAACCCTCCCAGCTGCGGATGGACTGGGGGCTCCAGCCGACCTCGGCGATGGCGGGCAGCCGGGGGAAGCTCATGTAGTCGGCGTAGTCCTGGGGTTCGGGCCAGCGGATGTTGGAGTTCGGGTCCTTGATGCTGCCCTCGTGGGCGTGGTCGGCCCACAGGGCGGCCTCGACGCCGGCGATCTTCTTGGCCGGGACGATGGAGCCGGTGCCGTCCATCTTGCCGGTGACGGTGGCCGGGTCCCACTCGTAGGAGCGCTGCACCGGCACGTACCCGGACCAGTTCAGACCGTAGGGGGTGGAGGCGTCGTACGCCATGTCCAGGTAGGCGTGGTCGGACGGCGACATGATGAACCTGGCGCCTTGGGCGACACTTTCGCGGAGGTGGCGGATGCCCGGCTTCTCGGTCGCCGTGCCGATGGTCTCCCGGTCGCTGTCCTCGCCCCAGTACTGCAGGAGGCTGCCGGCGGGGACGGGGGACTGGCCGAGCTGGTGCCAGCCCATCACCGTCTTCCTCTCCGCGGTGGTCGCGTCGGTGGCGGCCTTGACGTAGGAGGCGTACTGCTCCGGGGTGGCGTCCGGGGTCTCGTCGCCGCCGAGGTGGATGTAGGGGCCGGGGGTCAGCTCGGCCACGGCCTTGATGACGGTCCGCAGGAAGCGTGTGGTCTCGTCCGTGTGCTTCTGGTCCTTCAGACAGTAGAGGCTGATCCCGACGTCGTCGCCGGAGTAGGGGGGCTGGGCCTTGTCGTCGCAGTTCAGCTCGGGCACCGAGGCGAGGGCGGCCATGGTGTGGCCGGGGCCGTCGATCTCGGGCACCACGGTCATGAACCGGGACGACGCGTAGGCGACGATCTCCTTGTAGTCCTCCTTCGTGTAGTACCAGCCGGTGCCGCCGGTGAAGCCGGTCTGCGTGCTGGCGCCGACCTTGGTCAGGTTCGGCAGCGCGTCGATGGCGATGCGCCAGCCCTGGTCGTCGGTCAGGTGCAGGTGCAGGGTGTTGATCTTGTATGCGGCCGCCTGGTCGATGTAGCGCTTGACCTGGTCCACGGAGAAGAAGCGGCGGGCGACGTCCAGCATCACGCCGCGGTACTCGTACCGCGGCGCGTCGGAGATCTTCGCGGGCGAGACGGTCCACGTGCGGTTCTGCTTGGTGCGGGACTCGACCGCGGCGGGGAGCAGCTGGCGAAGGGTCTGCACGCCCCGGAACAGGCCTTGGGCACCGTACGCCTTGATGACGACGCCGGTCTTGTTGGACGTGATGGTGTATCCCTCGGCGCCCAGTGTCTTGGGGCCGTTGGGATCCAGGACGACGGCCTTGTCGGGCGCCTTGGTCGCCTTCACCACCTGGAGGTCGAAGCCCGTCGCGGGGGCCAGCAGCTTCGACAGGTAGGTACCGACGCCGATCGCCGCCGAGTCCTTGGAGAGGACGGCGATACGCGTCTGGGGAGTGAGGGCGAACCCCGGGCCGCCCAGCGCCTGCTGTGAGACCGGCAACGGCGTGAGGGCATAGGGAAAGGTCGAGGGTGCGGGGGGAACGGCCACGGCCTGGGAAACGGTGGCCGTGAGCGGGAGGGTGAGGGTGACTGCGACGAGGACGGCGAGGCGTCGGCCCCGTCGGTGCGACCGGCTCATGGTGACTCCTTCGGACAGAATTACGCGGAACCGCACACCGGGGGTGCACGGCCAGGGGGGGCGAATCGCGTCGGCAACGACGGTGAGGCGCGTGCACCGGACCGCAGGAATTGGTTCCGGAGCCTTGCACCGGGGCGAACTGCCGTCGTCGCGCTGCGGGACGTACGCGAGAGGGGCAGCGGACGTGCGGCGCTGCACGCGAATGAGCTCATACATTGCTTGAAGGTGCATCAAGTTTGTTATTTTCGAACACCTTTAAGCAAACCGTGTCAGGAGGCCGACGGATCGTCAAGGGCTACCTGGGCACATCTTTGTCCGTTCGTGGGCGGCTTTGTCACGCCCGCACACGGTGCGGGAACGAGTACGCGGTGACCGGTTCGGCGCACGACGGTGCACGGGCGCTCTGGATGTCCCGACGAGCGAGCCCGTGCAGGATCGAGGGGCGTCGGGCCCCTTTGCCGGCGGATCCGCCAGGTGAGTGACGGCGCAAGTCCGTCGGGCTCGGCTTTCAGGTTCCGCCTTCGGATCCGCGACCTCCCCGGCGCCCGACGTTCCCGCCCGTGAGCAGCGCACCCTCGGCGCCGGCGCCACCCACGCCGCCACCGGGCCCACCCCGGAGCGTACGTTCCAGCGCGGCGACATCCGGGGGTGGACTTCGATCTCCTGACCCGGTGTGACGGGGGCCCCTACCCACGACCGGGGTGCCGCCGGGCCTGCCACCGGTGCTTACGGAACAGAGCCGCTCATCGGACAACCCCACCCGGGGCTCCACGCAGAACACGCCACCCTCAGCCGAGCTGCTGTTCGATGGCGCGGAGCTTGCGTTCCAACGCGTCCAGTTTCGGCAGTGACAGGGTGTCGTCATCCGCGGTCAGGTCGACGGTGACGGACTCCTCGGGGCCGTCCTCGACGAGACCACCGCGATGGA
>NZ_JAQYWZ010000283.1:0-63865 GCF_036290945.1 Streptomyces sp. BE303 | reverse complement strand
GGCGCCTGGCCCGTCTGCTCCGTCAAGGCCGGCCTCACCAAGTAACACCCCACCCACCGGGCACCCCACCCACCGGGCCCACGACAACGCCGCTGCACCGACCACACCACCGGTCAGGTCCAGCGGCGTCGTGCATCCCCCACACCCCCACGGATGCGCAAAACCCACACCACGCGCAGCATGAGGATGAACCCACTCATCCTTCGGGCCGGCCCAGGCCGTTCCGGGACGGGAGATCAGCGCCATGCACTTCGCGGCGAACCTGGCGGCCGACTACCCGCTGCTCAACATCTTCTGGACCATGCTCTGGTTCTTCCTGTGGATCCTCTGGTTCATGCTGCTGTTCCGGATCATCGCCGACCTCTTCCGCGACGACTCGCTGAGCGGCTGGGCCAAGGCCGGCTGGGCCGTGTTCGTCGTGCTGCTGCCCTTCCTCGGTGTCTTCGTCTACCTCATCGCCCGCGGGCGGGGCATGGGCGAGCGCGAGCTGAGCCGGGCGCAGCAGAGCGAGGAGCGGTTCCGGACGTACGTCCGCGACACCGCGGCCGGCTCGGACCAGCCGTCCACCGCGGATCAGCTGGCCAAGATCAGCGAACTCCGCGCGGCGGGCCACATCACGGACGAGGAGTTCGCGCAGGCGAAGGCCAAGATCCTGGCCTGACCGCCGCCCCGGTCCACCGCTCCGGCCCACGGCCCCGGCCGACCGGGCCCGGATCCCCCCGAGGGTGCGAAACCCGGGCGGACCGGCGGACCGTTCGCACTACAGTCTGATCCCGTCGGGACACACCCGTCTCTCACAGGGGGAACAGACTTGAGGCTTCATCACCATGCCGGAACGGCCGGACGCACGGGTGGACTCCCGTCCGTCCGGCCGTTCCGGCGGCGCGCGCGGGCCGTCCTCGTGACGCTCGCCCTGGTCGGCGGACTGCAGGGCGGCCTGGTCACGGCGGCGCAGGCGGACCCGGCGGCGTCGCTGTGCTCGTCGGTCAACGGGCCGTTCGGTTCGGCGGTCGTCGGCGGGGGCCGTTACCGGATCATGCCGGACGAGTGGAACTCCGCGGCCGAGGTCTGCATGACGAGCGACGGCGGCCCGAACTTCACGGTCACCCGCAGCGACCTCAGCAGCGCCACCAACACCAAGCCCGGAGCCCCGGGAGCGTACACCCGCATCGAGTACGTGCCGCGTCCCGGTGAACTCCCCACGCCCGTGGCCACGATGGGGGACGCCCTGACCGGCTGGCGGACCACCACCGGCGTCCCGGGGCAGTACAACGCGGCCTACGACCTCTGGTACGCGGACGCGGCCGAGGCGTGCGGTCCGACGACCTCGCACGAGCTGATGATCTGGCTCGACCGGCAGGGCGGACCCGTCCCGCTGGGCACCGCCACCCAGCAGGTCGCCCTCGGCGGCCGGACGTACCAGGTCCACCAGTACCAGAACGCCGCCAACGGCAAGCAGGTCATCAGCTACCTGGCGACCAGCCCGGTCGGCTCGGTCTACGCCCTGAACCTGCGCGCGATCACCAACGACGCCGTGGTCCGGGGCTACGTGCCCGCCGACGGGAAGCTCTGCTCCGTCCAGGCGGGCTTCGAGATCTGGAACGGCGGCGCCGGACTCGCCACGAACTCCTTCTCCTACCAACCCGCCGTCGGCCTCCCGACGGGCAACGTGACGTCCGGGCTCCCCGGCAAGTGCCTCGACGCCGGGAACAACTCGGCGGGCCCCGAGACCTTCAGCATGCCCGCCGACATCTGGGACTGCGCCACGACGCCGAACCAGACCTGGACGGTCGGCAACGACGGCACCGTCAGGGCCCTCGGCAAGTGCCTCGACGTCACCGGCGGCGGAACCGTCAACGGGACCCCGGTCCAGCTCTACCCCTGCAACGGAACCGGCGCCCAGGTGTGGAGGCAGAACGCCAAGGGCCTGCAGAACCCGCAGTCCGGTCTCTGCCTGGCCGACCCCGCCGCCTCGACCACCAACGGCACCCAGCTGATCCTCTGGACCTGCGGTGCGAGCGGACAGGACTGGCGCCACCCCTACAGCGGGCAGCCGCTGTGGACCGCCTTCACCAACAAGGCGACCTCCTACTGCCTGAGCGGCGGGGTCGAGAACGCCGGCTCGGTCAGTCTCCACACGTGCGGCGCCGGCACCACCCCGCCGCAGAACTGGCAGCTGGTCAAGGACGGCACCCTGCGCGTCTCCACCGGGGCGTGCCTGGACGCGGGCAGCGCCGGCACCGCCGGCAGCCCGGTCCAGCTGGCGCCGTGTTCGGGATCGGCCACGCAGCAGTGGCTGCTGTCGCCCACCGGCTACCTGCTGAACCCCGTGTCCGGCAAGTGCCTGGACGACCCGCAGTCGACCGCCGTGCAGGGCGTCCCGCTGAACCTGTGGACCTGCAACGGCACCGCGGCCCAGGTCTGGTACTCGGCGGCCTGACCGGGCCGGGCCCGACAGGGCCCGACAGGGCTTCCGGTCGGGCTTCCGGTCGGGCTTCCGTTCCGCCTCTGGCTGAGCGTCCGGTGGCTCAGCGGGTCCCTCCCTCTCGACCACGCCCGCCGGCTGCTCGGCGAGGCGCGACGCGGAGCTCGCGGACGCCCGGCCGGAGCGCCGCCTTGCGGTCGACTGACTTTTCGGTCACGCCGTGTGGCAACGGGCCGGCCTGTCCGGAGCTGTGCGACCGGACCGCGGGGCCGGCGTCGACGAACGGCCGGGGCGGCCGACAGCGGTGCCCCGGGTGGTGGCATGACGGCAGCCCTCTCCGCGTGGCTGACCGGGTTTCGGGTGGCCAGCCACTATCCATGGGCCACATGGACCACTTCGTCGCCCGGCGCACCGCTCTGACCGCCGCACTCGCCGCAGGTGCGGCCGTCGGCCTGCCCGCCACTGCCACCGCCCGCGCCTCCGCCCGCCCTGTGGCACCCGACCCGGCCGCCCGGCCCGGCCCCCGGCCGGCCTGGGAGCTGCCGACCGATCAGGCCGCGCAGGAGGGCGACCCCGAGGCCGACGCGATCGTCAAGGAGCTGGTGAGCGCCGGTCAGATGCAGCTGGCGAACCGGGTCTTCCACGACTGGACCCGCAACGACCAACCGGTGCCGGACGCGGCGCCGTCGGTGCTGCACGACTTCCTGACCCGCAACGCCGTCCTGACCGAGGAGGAACGGGCCGCGATCGACCTGATCAAGAACGGTGACTCGGGCAAGCTCGTCCAGGGCAATTTCGAGGCCATCACCATGACCGAGGCCTTCGGTGGGCTCTTCACCGCCCTGGCAGACCCACTGCTGGCCAAGTCGGTCTGGTACGCCAAGTTCGACCTCGTGATGGACATCGGCCGGCGCTTCTCCCGCACCATGAACACCCTCTGGGACGGCATCGACGGCGGCAACTGGGATCCGTCGGGCAACGCCGTGATCAGCCTGGTCAAGCTGCGGCTGGTGCACGCGGCGGCCCGGCAGGCGGGCCTGGCCCACGGCTGGAACGCGGCCCGGGACGGCATGCCGATCAGCCAGCGGCTGGAGGTCGAGGAGCTCGTGTACGTGGGTGCCAACAACGTCCAGCTCGCGGCCAAGTTCGGCTTCCACCCCAACCCCCGGCAGATCGACGAACTGGTGCAACTGATCCGCGTCGGCGGCCGGCTGCTCGGCATCCAGGAGAAGTACAACCCGCGCACCCTCGACCAGTGCAACCAGGTCCTCGCCGACGCCGCCGCCCACCACCGGGCCCCCTCCGACGAAGGCATCAAACTGGCCCACAACATGCTGGACTGGATGGACCGGAAGATCTTCCCCGGCGCCGGCGCCGTCGGCGCCTCCATGATCCGGATGATGGACGCCCACGTCGGGGACGTCCTCGACATCAAGCCCAACCCGGCTCTGGACATCCCCGTCGCAACCCTCGGCCCCCACCTCTACCGGCCCGTGTACGAGATCCAGCAGAGGTTCCCGCTGCTCGTCCCCGTCCACGAGAAGATGTTCAAGGTCGCCTCGAAGACCGTCGCCTGGTACGCCGTCGACTTCCGCGACTACGACCTCCAGATGCCCGTCCGCTGACCGGCCGACGAAAGTGCGCCCGGTGGACGACGAGCAGCCCGCCCACCGGGCACCCGGTCGCCCTACGGCGACCGGCGGGGGAAGGGGTCAGCCCCCGTCCGGCTTGCCGGGCTGGTCGCGGGTCGAGCAGTGGATGCCGCCACCCCCGGAGGCGATCCCGTCGATCCTCACCTGGACGATGTCGCGGCCGGGGAAGTGGTCGCGCAGGATCTGCTTCGCCCGGTCGTCGGCCCTGGCGTCCCCAAAGCGCGGCATGAACAACGACTTGTTGGCCACGTAGAAGTTGATGTACGAGGAGACGAAGGCGTCACCCTTCCCGGTGATCCGGTCCGGATCGGGCTGCGGCAGGTCGATCAACTGCAGCGCCCTCCCGTGGGCGTCGGTCGCGGACTTCAGCACCTCGCGGGCCCGCGTGGCCGAGCGCGACCAGACGTCGGCGGGCGCACCGGGGAACGGCTGGTCCAGCAGCACGACCCCGGGCGCCGCGAACCGCACCAGGCAGTCCACATGGGCGTCGGTGATGTCCTGGTCGCGCACGCCCGCGAACCAGATCACCTTGGTCACGCCCAGGGCCTTCCTGAGTTCGGCCTCGATCTCGTCCCGGCTCCGGCCCGGATTGCGGCGCTGGTTGACCACCGAGCTCTCGGTGACCATCAGGGTGCCCTCCCCGTCGGTCTCGAAGGACCCGCCCTCCGCGACCAGCGGCGTGGCGACCCGTTCCAGCCCGTACCTCCCGAGGGCCGCGGCGGCCAGCGCCGAGTCGTTCGCGTGTTCCTTCTGCTGGTTGCCCCAGCCGTTGAAGTTGAAGTCGACCCCCTTCAGCGTCGATCCGTCCTCGACGAACACCGGCACGGTGTCACGGGCCCACAGGTCGTCGACGGGCAGCGGGACGACCTCGACGTCGTTGCCGCACGCGTTCTGCGCCGCGGCCACCTGCGCGGGGCGGGCGAACATCACGACCGCCTCGTAGCCGGCGACGGCGCGCGCCAGCCGCGCGATGTCCGCGCGGACCTCGGGGAGCTGGTCCTCCCAGATGCCGGTGGACGCCGGCCAGGACATGAAGGTCCGGGTGTGGCTCTCCCACTCGGCGCCGAACCGGCGACCGGGGGTCGCGCCGCCGCCGGGCGCGGGCGGCTGCGACCCGCCCGGCGCGGGCGACGCCGGCGGGGCGGGCGGCTCCGAGGGGCCCGGGGGAAGCGCCTCCTGCGGGCCCTCCGGCGACGCGCAGGCCGCCGCGCCCAGGGAGAGCAGGCCGGCGCCGGCCGCGGCGCGCAGCATCGTCCGGCGGGACGGGACCGACCCGCGCGGGGCCCGCACTCCGAAGAGTCGGCCGAACAGGGATCGGCTGTCACCGTGGGTGTCGCTCATGCGGGTCTCCGAATCGAGTGTTGCCCACCAGGTGGCCGGACACCCGCCGACAGGGGCGGTCCGTCGGCAGGCACGCGCCCGGCGCGGCCGGTGGCCTTGCACGGGGCGCCCGGGGCGGATGTCGCCCGGCGCCGCTCCCTTCACTCTCGCATTGACTGAATTTTCAGTCAACAATCGAGGCACACGCCTGCGCGTCGGCCCGGGCAGCGACACCGGAGTCCGGAGACGACGAGGCCCCGGACCGTCCCGGCCCGGGGCGGAACGCCGCGCGCGTCAGCCGCGCAGCCTCTCCAGTTCGCCGTCGATCGCGCCGACCATCAGCTCGCGCGCGTGCGCCACCGGCAGGCTCCCGCTGAGCCAGCGCACGCTCAGCCCCTCCAGCAGCGCGGTCAACCGCTCAGCGGAGGCGGCGAGCGAGGCGGCCCCGTTCATCGGGTACACCCTGCCGAGCAGGTCGGTGACCTCCTGGACCCACACCAGCGTGGCCCGGGCCAGGTCCTCCCGGAGATCGGGATCGAACACGGCGCTCGCCCGCAGCTCCCCCCACGCCGTGCTGTTCTCGCGCACCTCGGGGGTGTCCTGGAGCTCCAGCAGCAGCGCCTGCCGGAGTTCGCCCCGGGCGTCGAGGGGCGGGGCGTCCGCCGCGCGCTCCGCCGTGTACCGCTCGGCGCGGTCGTTGATGAACTCCAGCGTCGCGCGGAGGATCCCCGCACGGTCCTTGAAGTGGTAGTAGATCAGCGCGGTGGACACGCCCGCCTCGGCCGCCAGCTCCTCCACGCGCAGCCCGCGGACACCGCGCCGGGCGATGACCCGCGCGGCCGCTTCCATGATCAGGGTTCGACGGTCAGCCACAAGCGGTCACCTTACTGGGAGGCCGACTGATCGCGGACCCCGGGGCCATCCTGACTGAAACTACAGTCGGGACATGGTCCGTGCGGTGCACCGCCGCCACCCGCTCGACCCGCTGGAGCCAGCATGACCGCAGAACCCTTCGGTGCCTCTGCGCGCGGCTGGGCGCGGGCGGCACGGGCCGCGTCTATCTCGCGTACACCCCCGTCGGACGCCCGGTCGCGCTCAAGGTCGTCCGGCCCGAGCTCGCCACCACCCTCGTGGCCGGCCCCTCCCTCCAGCAGGTCGTGCACCGCCACGGTCCGCTGCCCGAACGCACCGTCCTGCTGCTCCTGGCCGGGGTCGCCGAGGCGCAGGCGATCCACGCCGCCGGTGTCGTCCACCGCGACCTCACCGGAGCTTCTGCGTCCGGGCGGCCGGCGGCCGGGAGTTCGCCGTCGTCCGCCCACTCGCGACCAGCCCGGACAGCGGCCCGGTCACCGTCAGCGTCACGTACTACCGCCGCTCCACCTGAGCACCGGCGCGGGGCGTCACGGCTCCGGCAGCCGGAACTCGAACCACACCACCTTGCCCCGGCCCTGCGGGTACCAGCCCCAGCACAGGGCGAGCCGGTCCACCAGGAAGAGGCCGAGGCCGCCGACGTCGTCCGGACCGTGCGTCGTGCGGAGCCTCGGCGGGCGCGGACTGCCGTCGGACACCTCCGCGCGCAGCCGTCCCGGCCCCTGGACGAGCAGCAGGTCGTACGGGGTCCCGGCGTGCCGGCAGGCGTTGGAGACCACCTCGGAGACCAGCAGCACGGCGTCCCCGACCACGACCGGGTCGGCTCTGCCCGCCAGCCGGTACGCCGTGAAGTCCCTCGCCGCGGAGACCACGCCGGGGTGCGCCGACAGCGGCAGCCGGCCGGCCTCCCACGGGGGGCCGGTGCCGGGGTCGGCCGTGCTCGACGCAGGGGTGCCGGGTTCGGCGGTGCCGAGCCCGGCCGTGCCGGGCCCGTCGTACAGCCGGCTGCAGGTCATCAGAGTCGATCCCTCCTGGTTCGTCGTCCTCTCCGGGGCACCGTCGGCGCTCGGCCGGCGCCCCGGACTCGTGTGTCAGCGTCCGGGCAAGCGGCGGAGTCCGCCGCCGGGCGAGGCCTCCTCGCCCGGTGCCGCGGCGGCGCGGCCGCCCGCCCCGTCGACGGACGGCGAGCGCGGTGCGTCCCCACGGGCGGGCGGCTCGCCCCTGACGTCCCGGACGGCCGGGTCCGCACGGACGCCGGAGTCCTCACGGTCCGCAGCCTCCTCGCGGACGGGCGGCCGGTCCTGACGGACGTCCTCGGCCGGGTGCTTCCCGGACCGGGCGGCGTGTCGGGCGCCACGACGCCGACGGAAGACCCGGGCCGTGGCGAGCGCCAGACCGAGACAGAACAGCAGGGCGAGCGCCAGACCGGCCAGGAAGATCCCCAGGGCGTCGAGCGTCACCAGGTCCTGCCCCAGAATCGTGACCTGGTACTCCGGCCCGCCGGACAGGTTGTCCGCGATCAGCAGGCCCGTGAAGGCCCCGGTCGCGACGATCAGCAGAAGTCCGAACAGCAGCATGGCGATGTCCTCCGGTCCCGTTCACCCCGGCTCCACCCCGTCGACCCGCGCCTACCCTCCCCGCCCCGGGGCTAACGCGCGAAGACGGCCGGCCCCTCCACGGGGGGCCAGCCTCGCGCTACTCGATCCGGACGGCGACGAGGCAGGTGTCGTCGTCGGTGTCGGCCGGGCTGAGCTCCAACAGGCGGTCCAGATACCGCTCCAGGTCGTGGCCGGGCGGGCCGGCCGCCCGGATCAGCTGGTCGACGGACTCCTCCGTCGGGTGGCCCCGGCGCTCGACGAGGCCGTCGGTGTAGAGCAGCAGGACGTCGCCGGCGACCGGTTGGACGGTCCGCTCCTCGTACACGGCCTCCTCCAGGGCCCCGAGCAGCACCCCGTGCGGCAGCGGCAGCACCTCGGCCCCGGACGGACCCAGCAGGATCGGCGGCAGGTGCCCGGCCCGGGCCCAGCGCACCTCGCCACCGGCCGGGTCGAACAGCACGCAGGCGGCCGTGGCCGTGACCTGTCCCGGTTCGCGCAGGGCGACGGTGTTGGCCCACTCCAGCAGCCGGCCCGGCCCGGCACCCGTGACGGCGAGGCCGCGCAGCGCGTGCCGGAGCGCGACCATGCCGGTGGCCGCGCCGACGCCGTGCCCCGCGACGTCGCCGACGGCCAGCAGCACCCGCTTGCCGGGGAGCACCAGCACGTCGTACCAGTCGCCGCCGACCCGTTCCCGCTTGGCGGCGGGCCGGTAGCGGACGGCGGCCCGCAGGCCCGTGGTGTCGAGCGGCGGCGGCGCGGAGGGCAGGATCGCCCGCTGGAGGCGGAGGGCCAACTGCTCGCTCTCGACCGTCTCCTGCTCGCTGTCGGCGAGCCGCTGCCGGGTGGCGCCCAGCGCGATCTCCGTCCGGTGCTGCGCCGACACGTCGAGGTACGCCCCGCGGACGGCGTCCAGTCGGCCGTCCTCGTCCAGGACCGGCTCGACGACGACCCTGGTGTAGTGCTCGGTGCCGTCGGGGTGGCGCAGCCGGAACACGGCGGAGGAGGTGCGGTGGCGGCGCTCGACGGCGTCCACGAGCCTCCGGACGGCGGGCTCGTCGTCGGGGTGGACGTGCCCGGCCAGGTCGGCCAGCGGAACGGCGGGGGCGTGCGGCGACCGCCCGTACAGCTCGGCCAGGCCTTCGCCCCAGAGGATCCGGCCGGTCCCCGGGTGCTCCTGGAAGCCGGCGACCCGGGCGAGCCGCTGGGCCTGGTGCTGCATGGCGGCCTGGTCGGACTCGCCGGGCCGGTCGGCCGCGGGCTGCCAGGTGACCAGCAGGCGGCGGCCGAACGGCGCGACGGCGAGCCGGACGGTGACGGGCACGTCCGTCCCGCCGCTCCGGAAGACCACGTGGAGACGCTCGCCGGACCGGGGTTCGCCGCTCGCGTGGGCGCGCAGCAGCGGTTCGAGCAGGCCGGTGGCGCAGGCGACCGGGTAGACCTCCAGCAGGGAGGCGCCGTCCAGCCCGCTGCGGGGGCGGCCGAGCGGGTCGCGGAACGGCGGGCTGGTGCGGAGGATGGTGAAGTCGACCACCCGGCCGTCCCTGAGGACGGGTTCGAGCAGCAGGGCGGGCGTGAGCAGACCGTCGAGCACGTCGGCCTGCCGGTCCGGTTCGGCCGGGGCGCCCGGATCGCCGAGCAGGGTGCTGCAGAGGTCGGCGAGGGCGCGGAGCCGGCGGTGCTGCGGCGGGGTGAGAACGGGTGCGGGGCCGGGCCAGAGCACTTCGAGCGCTCCCCGCCGCCGACCGTCGTCGACAAGGGGGAGGACGAGCCGCGGCGCGTCGACACCACCGACCGACGGCACGGCCGGGACGGGGCCCGTGGTACCCGCGGTCCCGTCGTCGGGCCAGCACTCGACGCCCTCCGAGACGGCCCGCTGGGCCGGGGTGGCGACCGTCGGCGGGACGCGGCTCCAGGCTCCGGCCTCGTCCGCGCGGAGCCCGGCCTGGGCCGCGAGTGCGAGGGCCCCGCCGGGCAACCGCTGCCAGACCACGACGGCGTGGGCGCCGAGCGGTCCGGCGATCTGCCGGAGCAGGGCGTCGACGGCGGCCGGCAGGTCGGGTGCGGCGGCGATCGCCCGGGCGGCGACCGATGCGGCGGCCGGCTCGGCGGCCCGCTCGGCAGCGGGGTTCCGGGCGGGCTGCACCGACGGCCCGGACGGCCCGGACGGCGTCGGCAGCTCCTCCCGGTCCTCCTGCCGCCCGACGATGACGGCCGCCAGCGTGGCGACCGGTACCCCCGCCGTGCGGGCGAGCCCGGCAAGGCGGACGGCCGCCTCGCCGGGCGGCACGGCCAGCCGTTCGGCGAGCATGCCGGTGGCCAGGTCGACGAGGGTCCGGGGCCCCTCCTCCGCGCGCGCCCGGGCCGCGTCGTCCTGGAGCCGCCGGACGGCGGCGGCCAGCAGCCGGGCGCTGCCGGACGCGGAGTCGCCCTCGCCGGCCCCGCCGTGCCGTCGGTCGCCGTGCCAGGGACCGCCGGTCATGACGCGTCCGGCCGGTGCCGCATCCGGGCCGGCAGGTGGTCGGTGTCCACCGGCTTGGTGACGTGGTCGTCGGCCCCGGCCGCGCGGCTCCTGTCCCGGTCCCCGGGCATCGCCCTGGCGGTGACGGCGACGACCGGCGGGCGGGCGAAGCGCTCCCCGGCGCGGACGGCGGCGACGGTGGCGTAGCCGTCGAGGCCGGGCATCATCACGTCCATCAGGACGGGACCGGTCTCGGGGTCGGCGCGCCGCAGGTCGGGACCGGCGCCGGCGGCGGCGTGAAGCACGGTCGGGCCGCGCGGCCCCTGTTCGGCCGGGGTGTTCCGGCCCGCCGGCACCGCTCCCGGCGCCGCCCGTTCGTCCATCCGTCCACCGCCCGGATCGGCTGCGCGGCCGGAGCCCCGCGGGCAGCCCGGCCGGTGGAGGCGGCGGCACCGCCTCACCTCCCACTCTGCCACCTACCGGCGCGGCGTGGCGGGCGGGCCCGGCGGTCGGGCGAAGGCCCGGCCCGGGCGGGTTCGCCCGCGGCCACCCGGGTAGACGCGCCCGGACAGGGACACGACCGTGGGAGGAGAGGCCGCCATGCCCCGAGGATCCAGCCCCAAGCGGGAGCGCCAGTACGAGCACATCAAGGACAGCGTCCTCGACCGGGGCGAGAGCGAGGACCGGGCGAAGGAGATCGCCGCCCGCACGGTCAACAAGGAACGCGCCCGGCACGGCGAGTCGAAGACCGCGAGCCTCAGCTCGACCCAGGACGTCTCCTCCGGGCACCGGGGCGGGAAGCGTTCGCACACGGGCGCCGCCGGGCCCACCTACGACCAGCTGTACAACGAGGCCAGACAGCGCGGCATCAAGGGCCGTTCGACGATGAACAAGGGCGAGCTGGCCCGAGCCCTCGGGCACTGACCGGCCGGCCCCGCCGCCGGTACGGTCGCCCGGACCGGGCTCCCCGCCCGCCGCGTTGCCCGTACCGGTCAGCTCGCCCGGCCGTCGAGGCCCCGGAGGCGGTGGAGCGGGGACGGCACCTCCAGCCAGACCTGCTTGCCCCCGCCCTCCGGCCGGGAGCCCCAGACCCGGGCGAGCCGGTCCACCACCCGCAGCCCGTGCCCGCCCGGCCGGCCCGGATCGGCGTGCGGGCGCAGCCTCGGCGGCACCGGGCTGCCGTCGCTGACCTCGACCCGGAGCCTGACGCTGTCCCAGCGGAGCCGGAGTTCGCGGGGGCCGCCCGGGGCGTACAGGCAGGCGTTGGTGACGAGTTCCGACACCATGAGCAGCACGTCCTGCGCGACGGCGAGCCGTTCCTCGTCGGGCTGCCGCTCGTCCCCGTCGGCAGGCAGCCACCGCCAGTCGAGCAGCGCCCGCCGGCTGAAGTCCCGGCAGCGCTGGACCGCACCGTCACTGCCGCGCAGGGCCAGCCGCCGGAGCTCGTCCCGGCGGGACGGCGGGCCCACTCCGGGAACGGTCATCACGGCGCCCCTCAGCCGTGACCGGAGGGCCGGTCCGGTGTCTGCGGGTCCGGCGGCTCCCCGGCGCCCAGCGCGGCGTCGAGCCCGGGGTGGATCCGCAGCACGGAGTTCACCCCGGTGATCTCGAACAGCCGGGCGACGACCCCGCGCGGCCCGGCGAGTTCCAGCCGCAGCCCGGCCCGCTCCGCCTCCGGGCGGGCCCGCAGGAGGGTGTTCAGTCCGGTGGAGTCGCAGAATCGCAGGTCGGTGAGGTCGACCACGATCCGGGTGAGGCCGCCCTCCGGTGGCGCGGCGAGCGCCGTCCGCAGACCGTCCGTCGAGGTGTGGTCCAGCTCCCCCGTCAGGGCGACGATCAGCACGGACCCCTCACGGCGCGCCGCGACCTTCAGCACCCCCGGCTCCAGCGCGTCGTCCGCCGGCCCGCGTCCTTCCCCGGCAGGCAGCTGCATGATCGGCTCCCGGTCCGTTCGGGACGGCACGGTGCCGTCCCGACCATGATGCCGCGCGGGAGGCGGGGCCGCGCGGACGGCGCGGAGCGGCCGGACCGGCACGGTACCGCTCCGGACCGGCGAAGCCCGGACCGATGCGTTCATGCCCGGCGTCTGCCCAAGCCCGGCCCGGCTACACGCGGACTCCCCCGCCCAGGACGGCGAGGCGGTGCGCAGGGCGAACACCTCGGCGGTGTTGGCGAGTTCGGGCATGCGCGCGACGCGCGGCCGGGGCCGGGCGCGTTCGACCGGGCTGCCGTCGGCGGCGGCCCGGACACCGGGCACGGCCGGGGCGCCGGCACGGCACGGCCCCCGTCAGCCCGTTCCGGCGGGGTCCTCCGTCCAGCCCGGGGCGTCGCGGTCCTCCAGCTGCTCGCGCAGGCGGGTGAGGGTGGCGGAGAGCAGCCGGGAGACGTGCATCTGGGAGACGCCGACCCGTTCGGCGATCTCGGACTGGGTCCGGTCGTCCCAGAACCGCAGCTTGAGCACGGTCCGCTCGCGTTCCGGCAGCCGGCCGAGGAGGGGCCGGACGGCGGTGCGGAAGTCGGCGAGTTCGATGCCGGGGTCGCAGGAGCCGAGCCGGTCGAGCATGGCGCTGCCGGTCTCGTCGGTGTCGTTGTCCCGCAGCGCGTCCAGCGAGTCGGGTCGGTAGACCCGGCCGGCGACCAGCCCCTCGATCACCTCGTCGACGGTGAGGTGGAGGTACTCGGCGAGCTCCGCGGGCTGCGGCAGACGGCCCAGCCGCTGTTCGAGCCGGTCGGAGCCGCGCACGACGCTCAGGTACAGCTCCTGCATCCGCCGGGGGACGCGCACCGGCCAGGAGGTGTCGCGGAAGAACCGCTTGATCTCGCCGGCGATGGTGGGGATGGCATAGGTGACGAACTCGACGCCGCGCTGCGGGTCGAAGCCGTCCACGGCCTTGATCAGGCCGATGGTGCCGACCTGGAGGATGTCGTCCATCTCCTCCGGGCGGTGACGGAAGCGGCCCGCGATGAAACGCACCAGCGGCATGTTGAGCTCGATGACGGTGCCGCGGACGTAGCTGTAGGCGTGGCTCTCGCGGGCCAGCCCGGTGAGGCGCTCGAAGAGGGCGTCGCTCAGCTCGCGGGCCTCGGTCTTGCCCATCGCGCGCAGTTCCTGCTCGGTGGGGCGCGGCGGCAGTTCGGACACCGGCGGATCGGACGGGGCCTGCGGGGTCGGGCTCCCCGGACCGGTGGTCGGACCGGCTGCGGGGTGGTGGGCCGGACGGGGCGGCGCGGCGGTCGGCAGCACGCCGGGAAGGGTGGTGGGCACAACTGGCTCCAGGGCAGCGGGCATCCCTCGGACCGCGCGGGAGGCGGATCGCGCCCGCGCGCCGCGGGTTGTCTTCCCGAGGGCCACTGCCCGGCTTCTTCAAGCGACGGTCCCGGTGGCACCCCGACGGGGTGCCGGAGCGGGGTGCGGGCTTCCGCGACCGCTCCGTTTCCGGTGATACCCATCCTTCGGACGATTGATGCCGATCTGACCTGCTTGGTCGGAGGCAGGTCGGACGCGAGGACCGGCCGGCGGTACCGAGGGGAGGCCGGTTGGCGACCTGTCAGGCACGCCGCCGAAGAGCGGACAGGTTGCGAGGTCCGCCGCCCGGCTCCGCCGGATAGCGTCGGGGCATGATCCACAGCTTCGCCCTGCACGTGGCCGACGTCGACCTCCTCCCCGACCCGCTGGACCCGGACCAGATCGTCTCCGGTGACCCGCAGGTCACCGGCCGGGTGCTCTGGGAGTCCCCCGACGGCCGGCGGTCGCGCGGCGTCTGGCAGATCACCCCCGGGGTGGTCACCGACACCGAGGCCGACGAGCTGTTCGTCGTGGTCAGCGGCCGGGCCACCGTCGAGGTCGAGAACGGGCCCACCCTGGAGGTCGGGCCCGGCGACGTGGCCGTCCTGCGGGAGGGCGACCGGACCACCTGGACGGTGCACGAGACGCTCCGCAAGGTCTACGCGATCGACCTCGGCGCCGTCTGACCGGCCACGGCCGGTCACCCCCGGCCGACGCGCGGGCAACTCCCCGGACCGCACGGGCCACGCGCCGGACCGCACGGGGCGCGTACGGGCTCGGTGCGGGGTGCGTACGGGGTGCGTGCGGGTGCGTGCGGTCCTCGCCACTCAGTGGCCGAGGGCCGCCTTCGCCGCCACCAGGACCAGCCCGAGAACCAGGTTGATCACGCCCTCGACCACCACCTCCGTGCGGGTGGCCCCGGCCTGCACGGCCCCGACGCAGGCCCAGCCGACCTGCTGCGCCACCGCGATCCCCAGCGCGAGCCACGCCGCGCCGCTCAGCCCCAGCCCCAGGAGGGGGCTCACGGCGACAGCCGCCGCGGGCAGCAGGGCGGCCTCCACGATGGGCCACTCGTGCCGCCCCACCCGCCGGATCTCGGCCCAGCCGGGCCGCCGGCCGACCCGTCGTTCGCCGGCGAGGTTCGCGTAGACGTGGGCGGCCCAGAAGACCAGGCCGGTCACGAGGAGCAGCACGACGGCCTGGACGCGCGGGAAGTCGCCGACCACACTCGCCGAGGCGATCACGGAGGCGGCGAGGAGTGACCCGTAGAGGGCCCCGGCGTAGTCGGTCCGCACCGGCGGCCCGCCGGCCGGGTCGGGTCTGTGCGGCCACGGGAGTAGGCGGTTCACACGCACCACCCTAGGGATCCGGGCCGCGCTCGGCCCGGTCCCACGCGGCGGCGCGCCGCCCGTGGGGGAGGCGCCCGGAGTCCCTCCCCCACGGGCCGACGCTCAGTGGGCGCCGTGGACCAGCCGGCCGTCGAAGTAGGTGAGGTCGACCGGCAGCCCCGGCAGGTCGTGCGGGGAGGTGTCGGCGAGGCGCCCGCCGAGCACGCACAGGTCGGCGACCTTGCCGACCTCGACGGTGCCCTTCCAGCGCTCGGCGAAGTCCTGGACGGCGGGTTCGGCGGTGTAGGCGCGGACGGCCTCGCGCAGGCCGACCCGCTCCCCCGGGCCGCTCGCCCGGCCGGTCGCCTTGGACTCCCGCAGCAGCATCGAGGCGACGCCCTGCCGCCAGTCCGGTTCGGTGATCGGCGCGTCGGAGCTGGCGCAGACCCGGACGCCCGCCGTGAGGGCGGACCGCACCGGCCACATCCGCCCGGACCGTTCCTCGCCGACCACCTCGTCCATCAGGTCGGAGATGGTCCACTTGATCGCCGGGTTCATGTTGACGCCGTAGCCGTGCGCGGCCAGCACGGCCAGGCTGTGCGGGGTCGCGAAGTCGCCGTGGATCAGGTAGTGCCGGGCGTCGGGTCGCGGGTGGGCGAGCCGGGCGGCGGCGAAGGCGTCGACGACCGTGTCGATCGCCCGGTCCCCGGTGACGTGCACGCCGATCTGGTGGCCGGCCGCGTGGACGGCGTCGATCATGGCGGTGAGTTCGGCGGCCTGCAGCGCCGGTGCGGCGCCGTGGACGCAGAGCGCGCCGTGGCCGCCCCCGGGGTAGGCCTCGTGCATCCAGGCGGTGCGGTTCGGCGGCACCCCGTCCGCGAACAGCTTGACGCCGAGGACGGCGAGCCGGCGCGGGTCGATGCCGTCCAGCGGCACGCCGGCCAGCTCGGCGAGGCCGGCCCGCAGGTCCCGGACGCCGCCGCCCATCGGGGAGGGCAGCAGCAGGACGCCCACCCGGGCGTCCAGTTCGCCGGCCCGGGCGAGGTCCAGGTAGGTGTGGAGCGCGCCGGTGCCCATCGCGCCGGACATGATGCCCTCGCCGCCGGGGCCGAGGCCGGGTTCGGTGTAGCTGGTGGTGCCGAGGGCGTGCAGGGCGCGGACGGCTCCGGTGATCGCCGCGCGGCGGCGGCGCCCGTCGGCCCGGGGGATGTGCGCGTGGACGGCGCGCTGCGCGGCCTCCCGCAGGATGCCGGTGGGGTGGCCGGTCGGGTCCGTGTCGATCGTGCCGCCCGGCGGGGGCCGGGTGCCGCGGTCGATGCCGGCGGCACGCAGGGCCGCCGAGTTGACCCAGGCCATGTGGTCGGAGAAGTCGGTCAGGCAGACCGGGTTGTCCGGGGCCGCGGCGTCGAGGTCGGCACGGTCGGGCAGGTCCCGGCTGCCGTCGCGGCACTCGGTGAGGTAGCCGACGTCCCAGCCGCGGCCGACGATCCACTCGCCGGGGGCGGTGGCGCGGGCCGCGGCGGCGACGGCCGCGACGATGTCGGCGATCGAGCGGACGGCGGGGAAGTTGAGGTCGAGGGCGAGGGGCGGACGGTTGAGGCCCCAGGCGTGGCCGTGCAGGTGGGAGTCGTTGATGCCGGGCAGGACGGTGCGTCCGCGCAGGTCGACGACCCGGGTGGCGGGTCCGGCGTGGGCGAGGACGGCGGCGGTGCTGCCGACGGCGGTGATCAGGCCGTCACGGACGGCCAGGGCCTGGGCGGTGGTGAAGTCCGCGTCGGCGGTCAGTACGTCGCCGTCGACGAGGACGAGGTCGGCGGGCCGGTCCACGGTCTCTCCTGGGGGCGGGCCCGGGGTCGGGCCGGTTCGGGGAACGCCGGTCGGGGCGGGGCGGGCCACGGGGTGTCAGGGCCCCTCGGGGTCGACGGCGTCGCGGTCCGCCCAGTACGGGGCGACCAGCTCGCGCAGCCGGTCGGCGCCGACCCGGTCGAGCAGGTCGAGGGCGCCGACGTTCTCGGTCAGCTGCCGCATCCGGCTGGCGCCGAACAGCACGGTGGCGGTGGCGGGGTGGGTGAGGGTGAAGGCGACGCAGAGCTGGGCGGGGGTGGCGCCGAGCTCGGCGGCGACGGCGGCCAGGCCCGGGGCGGCCCCGGTGATCCGGTCGCGGATCCCGCCCGGGTCGCGGCCGATCTCGCGCGACGGGCTGGTCCGGCCGGCGAGGATGCCGCCCTCCAGGACGTCGGAGGCCTGCATCGTCAGGCCCTCGGCGAAGAGCGCGGCGAACGGCCCGCCGTCCGGGATGGCGCGGCGGCAGGGGCTGTACTTGAGCTGGGCGAGCTGCGGGCCGGGCGAGCCGGCGGCCCGGGCGTGGTCGCGGACGGTGCGGATCGCGGTGGCGGACCAGTTGTTGACGCCCCAGCAGCCGATCAGACCCTCCGCCTCCAGGACGGCGAGTTCCTCGGCGATGCCGCGCAGGTCGAGGTCGTCGCGGCGGATGTCGCCGAGGACCGCGACGTCGGCGTGCTCGGCACCGGCCCGGAACAGCGCGTTGGCCAGCTGGTCGCGCAGCGACTGCGCGGGGTAGGGCTCCAGCCACAGCTTCACCGACAGCAGGTACTCCTCGCGGGCGAGGCCGGCCGCCCGGACGATCGCGGAGAACAGCACGTCCGTGAAGACCGGCGGATGGCCGGGCAGGCCGTAGACGGCCACGTCGAAGAGGTTGACGCCGAGGTCCACGGCGTGGCGGACCATGGCGACGGCGTCGCCGAAGTCCATCCGGTCGTAGGTGTGCCAGGAGCCGAGGGAGAGGGCGGACACCTCGGGGCCGGCGGTGCCGAGCCTGCGGCGGGGGACGATGGGCATGGCGGTCCTCGTGGGTTTCGGGAGCGGTCGGCGGGCGTACGGCGGGTGCGGTGGCCGGCCGGAGTACGGCCGGCGGGCACCCGGCGCCCCGGGCTGGGACACACGGAGGGTGGGGTCCCGGGGCGCCGGGCGGCGAGGGGGCCGGGCGGCGGGGCGCCGGTGGTGCGGCGGTCCGCGCGGCGGGTCCGCCCGGACGGGCGGACGGGTGTGGACGGGGCGGTCGTCCCGGCCGTGGTGCGGCCGGGCGGGGACCGGACGGCGGGTCAGGGCAGCCAGGGGTGGACGACGGCCTTGGTCTGCTCCAGCCTGGCCATCGCCTCGATGGCCGCGGAGGCGCCGCTCAGGCCGACCGGGGCGCTGAACAGCGCGTCCCAGTCGAACCGGGAGCGGAAGTCGCGCAGGAACCCGATGGCCCGGTGGTAGTCGCCGACATCGCCGTTGAGCGAGCCGAGCACGGTCAGCTCCTTGCCCATGACGGTGCCCAGCGGCAGCTCCTGCGGAGCCGGACCGGTCGATCCGACGATCACGAACCGGCCGCCCCAGGCGGCGAGGTCGACGGCCTCGGCGCCGACGCCGGGGGCACCGGCGAGGTCGATCACCAGGTCGGCGCCGCGCCCGCCGGTCGCGGCGAGCACCGCCTCGCGACGGGCCTCGGGGCCGTCGGCCAGACCGAGGGTCAGATCGGCGCCGAACTCCTCGGCGAGTGCGAGCCGGCTGTCCGGGGCGCCGATGGTGATCACCGGTCCGGCGCCGCCGGCCTTGGCCACGGCGGTGGCCACGATGCCGAGCGCGCCGGCGCCCTGGATCACCACCGAGGAGCCGGGCCGGGTGCCGCCCGCCCGGTCGAAGGCGTGCAGCACCGTCTTGACGGCGCAGCCGGCCGCGGCGGCCCAGGTGGACTCGACCTCGTCGGGCAGCAGGTACTTCTGCGCCTGCGGGACGACGTAGTTGTACTCGGCGAGCCCGGCGGTGGCGTACGGGTACCGGTCGGCACGCTGGCGGAAGCCGTAGCCGCGGTCCTCGCAGGCCACCGGGGTGCGCAGCACGGTGCAGCCGTGGCAGTACCCGCAGGTGGACTCCGACCAGCCGATCCGCCGGCCGACCCCGACCGGGCGGCCCAGCGCGTCGACGGTGCCCTCGCCGACGGCGACGACGGTGCCGACCATCTCGTGGCCGAGGACCAGGGGCAGCATGCCGGGCATCGACATCGCCCCGCTCCACAGGTGGACGTCGGTCGCGCAGAGGGTGGCGCAGTCGATCCGCACGAGGGCGGCGCCCGGTTCGATCCGCTCGGGCAGCGGGAGTTCCTCGATCTCCAGCGGCTTGCCGTGGGTGCGCAGCACGGCGGCCCTGGTGCTGGTCACTCGGGTCATGGTCGGTCTCTCCTTCGTTCCCCCGGTCCGGGGTCCGGGCTGCTGCCCGGACCGGTCATCGGCTGTGCGCGGTGTCCCAGACCTCGTTGCGGCTGCGCCACCAGAGCAGCACCACGATCACCAGGAAGGGCACCACGCCCTGGTACTTCTGGATCGCCTCGACGGAGGCGGAGAAGCCCTCCAGGCAGCCCAGTACGAGGCCGCCGAGAAGGGTGAGCGGCAGGCTGCGGAAGGCGCCGAGCATGGCGACCGCCAGCGCGGTGTTGATGAGCTTGCCGAGGGTGGAGAAGTCCCCGCCGAGGCGCGGTGCGGCGAGCACCACGACCAGCGTGGTGACGGCGCCGATCGCGGCCCAGACGGCGACGGCGAGGCGGGCCACCGGGATGCCGACCACCTCCGCGGTGGCGGGCCGCTCGGAGAGCGCCTGGAGGCGCAGGCCGAGCCGGGTACGGCCGAGCAGCAGGCCGACGCCGACGGTGATGACTGCGGCGAAGGCGATGGTGACCAGCACCGACTGCGGGATCACGACGCCGCCGAGGGTGAGCACGGGCCTCTCGAAGGGGCTGGGGAAGCTGTGCGCGCCGGTGGTGGTGGAGCCGAACAGCCGCAGGCCGACGGCCATCACGGCGACGTAGACGGCGACGGTGACGGCCGCCTTGGTGTTCTGCGAGTGATCGGCGAACCAGCGCACCAGGACGGTACCGAGCAGGGCGGACAGCGCCGCCCCGGCCAGCACGCCGACCGGCAGGGCGAGCCAGGGGCTCACTCCCCCGTCGGTCAGGCCGACCATGACGAAGGCGCCGATCGCGCCGACGGCGGCCATCGCGAAGTTGACCGTGGCGACGAGCCGGTAGGTCAGCACGACGCACAGGCCGAGGAGGGCGTAGACGCCGCCACCGGTCAGGCCCGCGAGCGTGGAGTTGAGCATGGGACACCTCCTGGGGTCCTGGGGTCCGGTCGTGCACCGGGGCGCGGCGCACGGTCCGGGGTGGGGGGACGGCGGGCTGCGGCCGGGTCAGGGCCGGCCGGGGTCACTTCTTGCCGGGGACGACGAAGCCCTCGGGGAGCACCTGCCAGCTGCCGTTGACGGCCTGGACGAAGCGGCTGCCCTGGACGGGGTTGTGGGTGTCGCCCTCGCCGAAGACCCAGGGGGTGCCGACCATCGGGTAGTCGATCGGCTTCATGGACTTGAAGGCCTTGGTGACGGACTCGCGGGTGATCGGCCCGGAGATGCCCTTGAGGACCTGGACGAAGACGTCGGCGGCCATCACGCCGCCCTGGCTGAAGGCGGTCTTCTGGATCTTGTTCTTGTCGACCAGCTGGGACCAGCGCTCGTTGCCCGGCAGGGTGGTGTCGGTGTAGGGCTGCCACTCGGTGCCGGCGTAGACCTTGAGGCCGGCCGGGATCGCCTGCGCGTTGGCGTCGGTGTAGGTGTTGGCGCCGACGATGAAGTCGACGTCGTCCATGCCCTGGGTCCTGGCCTGGGCGAAGTAGGGGCCGACGATGCCGTTGTAGAGGACGGCCTGGCAGCCGGCGCCCTTGTCGGCGACGAGGTACTTGGTCGGGTCGCCCTCGGCGATGGCGAGCTCCTTGTGGGCGAGCTGCTTGCCGGTGAGCTCGGTCCACTTCTTGATCGCGTCCTCGATGCCGCCGCCGCTGCCGGGCAGCACGGTGTAGTCGAGGCAGACCTTGTCCCGCTTGAGCACCTCGGAGGCGTAGTAGAGGTTGGCGGTCAGCAGGTTGAACGGACCGGGGTTGACCGGCGCGATGTTGGGGCTGGTGAAGCAGGCGGGGTCGACGCCGACGGCGGGGATCGAGACGACCTGGGCCTTGCTGTAGGCCGCGCGGTTGAGGCCGCAGTCGACGGCGCTGGAGGAGCCGACCAGGGCGACGACGTTCTTGGACTTGACGAGGTCGACGGCGGCCTCGGTGGCGCGCTGCGGGTTCATCGCGTCGTCCATGCTGAGCAGTTCCAGCTTGCGGCCGTTGATGCCGCCGGCGGCGTTGACCTCGTCGAAGACGGCCTTGACCGCCTGCGGGACCTCGGGGGTCTGGAAGAGTCCGGTGATCCCGTTGATCGCACCGACCTTGATCGGGCCGGTGTCCGAGCCGGATCCGCTGTCACAGGCGGTGGCGCCGAGGGCCAGTGCGGTGGCGGCGGCGAGGGCGGCGGTCAGCCGTGCATGCTTCATTGGTGCACTCATTTCCGTCTGTGGGGGCGCGCCGGAACGGGGTTGCGCGGTTCCGCACGAGGGTGGGGGTGGGTGTCGCGGGGGTGCGAGGGTGGTACGGGCCGGGCCGGTGGAGCGGCGGGCGGCGGGCGGCGGTCAGCCGACCGGGAGGTCCGCGGTGCCGAGGTAGGCGGCCATCACGGTCGGGTCGGCGAGCACCTCGCCGGTCGGGCCGGTGGCGATGACGTGGCCGAAGTCGAGGACGGTGACCTCGGAGCAGGCGGCCTGGACGAGGTCCATGTCGTGCTCGACGAGCAGGACGGAGACGCCGAACCGGGCCGGGACCTGCGCCAGCCGGCGGCCGAGGGCGAGCGACTCGGCGGCGGACTGACCGGCGGCGGGCTCGTCGAGCAGGGCGACGGCGGGCCGGGCGGCGACGGCGGCGGCGACGTCCAGCAGGCGGCGGGCACCCGCGTCGACCATCGAGACCGGCAGCCGGCCGGGCGGGCAGCCGAAGAACGCGAGCAGTTCGTCGGCCTCCTCCGTGGAGAGCCGGCGCCCGGCGCCGATGGTGAGGTACTCGTACTGGGTGAGTTCCGGGGCGATGGTGGTGGTCTGGAAGGTGCGGCGCAGGCCGCGGGTGGCGCGGGCGCTGGGGCTGAGCCGGTCGATCGGGGATCCGACGAGCGCCACGCTCCCCTCGTAGCCGCCGACGAAACCGGTGACGGCGGCGATGAAGGTGGACTTGCCGGCGCCGTTGGGGCCGATGAGTCCGACCACGGCGCCCCGCGGGACGGTCAGGTCGACGCCCTCCAGGGCGGTCACCGACCCGTAGCGGACGGTCAACCCCCGTACGGTCAGGGCCGGTTCGCCGCCGGCCGCAGCGGGAGCGGATGCCACGGGGGCGGATGCGGCGGGCGGCCCCGGCAGGTCCTCGGCGGCCGGGAGCCCGGCGGCCGGCCGGGCCTCGTGGGTCTCCAGGAACCTCCGCGCCGCGCGTTCGCGCTTGCGGGCCCGGGTGAAGTCGGTCTGGCTGACCCCGCTGCGCAGGGCCAGGACGGCGCCGACCCCGAACAGCATGCCGCCGAGGTCCTGCGGCAGGTCCAGCTTCTCCAGCACGGTGGCCATCACCGCGCCGAAGACCCCGCCCATCACGGCGCCCTCGGGGTTGTGCGGGCCGATCAGGACGGCGACCGCGAACAGTGCGAGCGACTGCATCATGGCGAAGTTGCCGGGCACGACCAGGCCGAACTGTCCGGCCATCAGACCGCCGCCGACACCCGCGACGAAGGCGCTGATCGCGAACGCGGCCAGCTTGGCGCGGGCGACCGAGACGCCGTGCGCGGCGGCGGCCCGCTCGGAGTGCCGCAGCTCGGCCCAGGACATCCCGAGCCGGGTGCGGTTCAGCAGGGCGAGCCCGAGGGCCAGCACGGTGAAGACGATCACGACCAGGACGAAGTAGCCGCCGTCGTCCTCGAACAGGGCGGGCCGCTCCAGGGTCTTGAGCTCGGACATGCCGGGGAACTGGTTGGCGTTCAGCACGATGTCGGCCGAGACCGCGAAGCCGAAGGTCACCACGGCCAGGTTGACGCCCCGGATCCGCAGCGCCGGGAGCCCGATGGCGACCCCGACCGGGACGGCGGCCAGACCGCCGAGCACCAGCCAGACCAGGAACCCGCCGGGGGCCTGCGCGACGTTGAGCCTCAGCACCACCCAGGCGCCGATCGAGGCGAAGGACATCTGGCAGAGCGACATCACGCCGACCCGGCCGACGATGACGCCGTAGCTCTGCATGATGACGGCGCTGACCACGGCGGTGATCGCCAGGTACACCCAGTAGGGCGGCAGCAGGGCCGGCACCAGGACGCAGGCGGCGACGGCGGCGCCGAGGCCGGTGACGAGCGCCCGGCGGTCGGTGGCCAGTCTCTCGGTGAGGCTCATGCTCCCTCGCTTTCCGCCGGGGCGCTGCCCGGGCTGTGGGCGCCCGCCGCCGCGGCGGCGGGTGCCGGGGTCGCGCCGAAGTAGAAGTCGTGCAGGCGCTCCGCGTCACCGCGAAGCTCGGCGCACGGGCCGTCGAAGGCCAGCCGGCCCTTGCTGAGCACGTACGCGCGGCTGCCGATCTCCAGCGCGAGATGGGCGAACTGCTCGATGAGCAGCACCGCGATGCCGAGGTCCACCAGGTCGGCGACGGCCTTCATCAGGCGGTGGACGACCACCGGCGCGAGGCCGGAGGACATCTCGTCGATCAGGATCGTCTTCGGCCCGGCGACCAGGGCCCGCCCGAGGACGAGCATCTGCTGCTCGCCGCCGGAGAGGTGGCCGGCCTGAAGGCCGCGCCGCTTGTCCAGCTCGGGGAAGAGCCGGTACGCCGTGTCGAGGTCGGCGCCCTGCCGCTGGGCGACCAGCAGGTTCTGCTCGACCGTCAGGGTGCGGAAGACGCTGCGGGACTGCTCCACGTAGGCCAGGCCGGAGGTGGCGCGGCGGTAGGTGGAGAGTTTGTCGAGGGGTTTGCCGTCGAGGGTGACGGTGCCGGAGGTGCAGCGGACCAGGCCGGCGATGCCGTCCATCAGGGTGGTCTTCCCGGCGCCGTTGGCCCCGAGCAGGACGGTCACCGAGGCGGGGGCGACGTCCAGGCTGACCCCGTGGACGACCGGGGCCTCGGCCCGGCTGATGCTGACGTCGCGCAGTGCGAGCGCGGGCGTCATCACGCGGCTCCGCCGCAGGCGGAGCGGATGGCGTCGGCGACCAGGGCGTGGGCCCGGGCGGCGTCGGTGAGGTCGGTGGCGAGCAGGCCGAAGAAGCCGTGGATGAGGCCGTCGAACCGGACCAGGGAGGTCTCGACCCCGGCCGCGGCGAGCGCCCGGGCGTACTCCTCGCCCTCGTCGCGGAGCACGTCGTACTCGGCCTCCAGGACGAGTGCGCGGGGCAGTCCGGAGAGGTCGCGGGCGCGCAGCGGGAGCAGGTACGGGTCGGCGAGGTCCGCCTCGTCGCGCGGGTACTGGGTGAAGAACCAGTCCATGCTGTCCTTGGACAGGAAGTAGCCGTCGGCGAAGTCTCGGTAGGAGAGCCGGCCCTCGTCGGGGTGGGCGACCACCGGGGAGATCAGGACCTGGAGGGAGATCCGGGGGCCGCCGAGGTCGCGGGCGCGCAGACCGGTGACGGCGGCGAGGTTGCCGCCCGCGCTCTCCCCGCCGACGGCGAGCCGCCCGGGGTCGACGCCGATGGTGGCGCCGTGCTCGTGGAGCCAGGTGAGGACGGCGTAGCAGTCGTCCGCGGCGGCCGGGTAGGGGTGTTCCGGCGCGAGCCGGTAGTCCACCGAGACGACCACCGCGCCGGAGGCGGCGCAGACGGCGCGGCAGGAGTACTCGTTCTCGTCGAGACAGCCGATGGTCCATCCGCCGCCGTGCAGCCAGACGAAGGCCGGGAAGGGGCCCTCGCCCTCGGGGGTGTAGATCCGTACGGGGATGTCGCCCGCCGGGCCCGGCACGGTGGTGTCGGCCACCGAACCGACGGCCGGGAGCGTCTCGGGCATGGTCCAGGTGGTGCGGAACTGTTCGCGCATGGTCTGGGCATCGAGTTCGACGGGCTGGGCGGGCTGCTCCGCCGCACCGGCCCGGTCGATGATCAGCTGTGCCTCGGGGTGCAGGGGCATCGTTTACCTCCGATTGCCCGGGTGCCGTCGTAGGGGTCCGGCACTCGCAAATCGTATCTGATTCCATGTACGTTAAGAGTCACAATCCACGGTGTCCAGAGCTGGGAGCAAGAAGATGCGCAACGGACTCCAGACCGGAATCACCACGGCTGACCTGGTCATGAGGGGTGGCCGTGTCCACACGATGGACGGCGCCCGGACGGTCGCCCAGGCGCTCGCGGTCAGCGGGGGGACCATCCTCCGGACCGGCACCGACGCCGAGGTCGCGCCGCTCGTCGGACCCGGTACCCGGGTGGTGGAGCTGCGCGGACGCTCGCTGATCCCCGGGATCAACGACTCGCACCTGCACGGGGCGTGGCTCGGCACCATGTGGCCGGACACCCTGATGGCCCAGCTCGCCGCGGCCGCCCCGACCGGCGGCGGGCCGGACCACCCCGGAGGCGGGCACGGGCACGACGCGCACGGGCACGACGCGCACGGGCACGACGGGCACGGGCACGACCACGCGGGCGAGGGGCCGGCGCTCGCCGCCCTCACCACCCCCGCCGAGCGGCGCCGCGCGATCCTCCGCACCGGCGACCTGCTCGCCTCGCTCGGCGTCACCAGCTACACCGAACCGGGCCTCGGACCCGGCGAGGACGCCGGACCCACCGGCTGCTTCTCCTCCGCCGTCCTGCACGAGTACGCCGAGCTGGCCGCCGAGGGACTGCTGCGCGCCCGGGTCACCGCGCTGCTGCTGTTCGGCCTGCTGGACGGCGCGAGCAGCGCCACCGACCTGCTGCGCGGCCTGGCCGGGTTCCGGGCGCCGGCCGAGGTCCCCGGCTGGTTCCGCGTCGCCGGGGTGAAGATCTTCGCCGACGGCATCCCGCCGATGGGCAGCGCGTGGAGCGAGGAGCCGTACGCCGACGGCGGCCACGGCGCCCTGCTGGTGGACGGCGCCGACGCCGGCGAGCGCGAGGTGAACCTGCGCTCGATGATCCGCGCCGCGCACGCGGCCGGTCACCAGATCGGGGTGCACGCCACCGGCAGCCGAACCACCCGGGTGGTCACCGGGGTCTTCGCCGAGGCCCGCGCGACGGACGGCCGGGACGGCCGCCACTACCTCATCCACGGCGACGTCGTCCACCCGGCGACGCTCGCCGCGATGGCCGCCGCCGGGGTCGGGCTGAACACCCAGCCGGGCATCGCCGCCGCGACCGCCCCGATGCTCGCCGGGGCCCTCGGCCCGGACGCCCTCGCCCACGCCTGGCCGGTGCGCGACGCGCTGACCGCCGGTGTCCCGCTCTGCCTCAGCTCGGACGCGCCGGTGCTCGCTCCGGACTGGAGGGCCGGCGTGGCGGCGGCGGCCACCCGGGCCGGGGCCGACGGCACCGCGGGAGGCCGCGGGCAGCGGCTCGCGCTCGACGAGGCGCTGTACGCCTACACCGTGGCGCCGGCCCGGCAGGACGGCGCCGAGCGCTGGAAGGGCACCCTGGAGGCCGGGAAGGTCGCCGACCTCTGCCTGCTCGGCGCGGACCTGCGGGACGTCGACCCGGGTGCGCTGCCCGAGGTCCCGGTGGCGATGACCGTGGTCGACGGCCGGGTGGTGCACGAGGTCTGAGCCCGGAGCGGCGACCGCCGCGGCCCGGCGGACGCGACGGGCAGGACGGACGGAACGGACCCGACGGGCGCGCCCCGGACCTCGCACGGTGGATGTCCGGGGCGCGCCCGTCGCCGCTGCGGAACCGCCGGGCCCTGCCGGACGGGCGTCAGCGGGCCGGGGCGTCGGTGCCCCAGGAGGCGCCGGGGTGGACGACGTCGCGGTCCAGCCAGAGACCGGCGACCGCCTCGCGCAGTTCGCCGCCGTGGCGCTCCAGCAGGTCCAGCGCGCCGAGGTTGGTCTCGAACTGCTCGATGCTGCTGGCGCCGAACAGCACGCTGGCGGCCGCCCGGTGGGTGAGCGTGAAGGCGACGGCCAGCTGGGCCGGCGTGGCGCCGAAGCGTTCCGCGACCCGCAGCACCTCCGGGTAGGACTCCCGGATCCGCTCGCGGATGCCGCCCGGGTCGGCGCCGATCTTGCGCTGCGGGTGCAGCTTGCCGGCCAGGATGCCGCCCTCGAAGACGTCGGAGGCCTGGAGGCCGAGCCCGGCCTCGTCGAAGAGCCGGCCGTAGGGCTCCCCCTCGGGCACCGAGCGGCGGGCCAGGCTGTACTTGAGCTGGGCGAACGACGGCGGGACCATGCCCTCGGCGAGCGCGAACCGGCGGGCGGCCCACAGGTCGTCGGCGGACCAGTTGTTGACGCCCCAGGTGGTGAACCGCCCGGCCCGCACCAGCTCGGCGACGTCGGTGACCACGGAGTGGACGTCCAGCTCGCCGAGGTGGTCGCCGGCCACCACGAAGTCGGCGCGGTCGGTGCCGACCCGGGCCAGCGAGACGTCCAGCTGCTCCGCGAACGACGCCTTCGGGTAGTCCCAGAGCCAGAGCTTCCCGCAGAGCAGGTAGTCCTCGCGGGCCAGACCGGCGGTGCGGACCGCCTCGCCGAAGATGATGTCGGTGACCGCGTTCTCCGCGTGCGGCCCGAAGTTGTAGTGGGCGACGTCGAACAGGTCGACCCCGCGGGCGACGGCGCGGGAGACCAGTTCGGCGGCCTCGTCGGTGGTCATCCGGTCCCAGGTGTTCCACGAGCCGAGGCCGAACACCGGCACCTCCGGGCCGTCGGCGCCGAGCCTGCGCCGGGGCACGCGGTCCGTCGCGGACGCACCGTCCGGCGCGCCCGCACCGCCGTGGGGGGAGTCAGCCTGCGAGAGCTCCACGTCAACCTCCTGGGATCCGAGTAGTCCGGCTCTGGCCGCCGGGAAGACGATCGTATAGCATCCGGCATATTCTTTGACCGTCAAGGAGGACGCGATATGTCCCTTCGTCCGGAATCCCCCCGTTCCGCGGACCCGACGCCGATCGTCGACGTGGCCGTCGGCTACATGGCCGCCAAGCAGCTCTTCGCCGCCGCCGACGCGGGCCTGTTCGCCGCGCTCGCCGACGGCCCGCAGGACGTCCCGCAGATCGCCGCCCGCACCGGCCTGCCGGAACGCACCAGCCGCATCCTGGCCGACGCGATGGCCGGCCTCGGACTGCTGGAGCGCACGGCCGGACGGTACGCGAACTCCGCGAGCACCGCCGCCTACCTCACCGGCGCCGAGGGCGAGATCGACCTGCGCCCCTTCCTGACCTTCCTCGACGAGATCAGCTACGGCCACTGGCTGGGCTTCGGCGAGACCAGCCGGACCGCCGAGCCCAACCGGCTGGACCTCGGCGGCGACCGGATGACCACCTTCCTGGCCGGCGTGATGACCTACAACGCGCTGCACGCCCGCCAGCTCGCCGAGCACTACGACTTCACCGCGCACGAGCGGGTGCTGGACCTCGGCGGCCTCTCCGGCTCGTTCCTGGCCGAGGCCCTCAAGGCCGCCCCCGGCCTCAGGGGCACCTTCCTCTCGGCCGGCGAGCTGGTCGGCCACGCCCGGGGCGTGCTGGCCGGCGCCGGGGTGGACGACCGGGTGGAGATCGTCGAGGGCGACGCCGTCACGGGCGACGTCCCGGGAGGCTTCGACCTGGTGCTGCTGGAGCACGTGGCCCACCGCTTCGACGCCGAGCAGAACCGCGCCATCGTCCGCCGGGCGCGCGCGGCGGCGGCCGAGGGTGCGAAGCTGGTCCTGCTCGACTTCTTCCTCGACTCCGACGAGCAGCAGCGCGGCATCGACGCCCTGCACGCCGGCGAGTACCTGGTGATCGACGGCACGATCGTCTACCCGGAGGACGAGGTCCGAGGCTGGCTGCGCGAGGCCGGCTGGGAGCCCGTCGAGACCCGCGCGCTGCCCGGCAGCCCGCGCATCCTCATCGCGGAGGCACGATGAGCACCGAAGGGCGCGTCGTCCTGGTCACCGGGGCGGGCAGCGGCATCGGCCGCGCGGTCGCCGAGGCGTTCGCGGCGGCCGGCGACCGGGTGGTGGTCGCCGACCTGAACCGTGCGGCGGCCGACACGGTGGCGGAGGGGATCGGCGCCGGCGCGCTCGCCGTCACCATGGACGTCACCGACCGGGAGAGCGTGACCGCCGCCCTGGCCGAGGCCACCGCGCGGTTCGGCCCGGTCGAGGTCCTGGTCAACAACGCGGGCCTGGCCGGCGGCGGCGGTCCGCTGCTCGACCTGCCCGCCGAGATCTTCGACCTGGTCGTCTCGGTCAACCTGCGTGGCACCTTCACGGTGACCCAGGTGGTCGGCCGGCAGATGGCCGACACCGGCCGGGGCGGGGCGATCGTCAACATCAGCTCGATCGGGGCCCGCCAGCCGACCCCGGGGCTCGGCCACTACGAGGCCACCAAGGCCGGGGTGGACGCCCTCACCCGGACCGCGGCCCTCGAACTCGCCGGGCACGGCATCCGGGTCAACGGCGTCGCCCCCGGGCCGGTGCACACGCCGATGACGGCGCCGCTGATGGAGGACGAGACGGCGCGCGGTCTCTGGGAGACGCGCATCCCGCTCGGCCGGATCGCCGAGACGTCCGACCTGACGCCCCTGGTGCTGTTCCTGGCCTCCGGACAGGCCCGGCACATCACCGGCGCCGTGGTGCAGGTGGACGGCGGCCAGCTGCTGGTGTGACCCCTCGCAGAACCCGGAAGGGGCGGGAGTCCTCGGACTCCCGCCCCTTCCGCGTGCCGCCCCTGCTGCGGGCTCGGCGCCCCGCTCGGCGTCCGGACCCGGGTCCGGACGCCGGGTCCGGCTCAGCCCGACGGCTTCGCCTGGTGCAGCGCGTCGGCGGTGGCCGCCTTGTGGGCACAGGCCACGCGCTCGATCTCCGCCATGTCGGCACCCCGCTCGATCAGGTCGAGGATGTGCTCGTGCTCCACCACCGAGCGCCGGGCCCGGCCCGGGACGTAGGTGAAGGTGGAGCGCCGCATGTGGTCCAGCCTGGCCCACTCGGCCTCCAGCAGCGACCGCAGGTGCGCGTCCGGGCAGTGCTGGTAGATGGAGAAGTGGAAGGTGCGGTTGAGGGCGGTGAACGCGGCCGGGTCGAACTCGTCCAGCGCGGCCACCATCCGGGCGTTGATCTCGCGCGAGGCGGCGATCTGGTCCGGCGTCAGCAGCGGCGCGCAGATGGCCGTCGCGTACCCCTCCAGCCGGGCCAGGATCTGCAGCGAGTGCTCGACCTGGACGGACTCGAAGACCGCGACCCGGGCCCCGATGTTGCGCACCACCTCGACCAGGCCGTCCGACTGGAGCCGGCGCAGCGCCTCGCGCAGCGGGATGGTGCTCACCCCGGTCTCCTGCGCGAGCTGGTTCATGACCAGCCGGTAGCCCGGCCCGTACGTGCCGTCGAGGATGCGTGAGCGGAGCAGCTCGTAACTCTGCTCGGCCTTCGACCCGCCGGTGGATCGGTCCTTCGCGGAACCCAACGCCGTTCCCTCGTCCTTCCTCACACCGGCCATCGCCCCCGTGGCGGACCGCTCGGCGGTCCGCGCGCCCCGTGCGGTCACCGTGCGAGGGCCTTCAGTACGACACGGCGGAACTCCGCACCGGCCACGGCCCCCAGGTGATCGCCGGGGACGGTCACCAGCTCCGCCCCGTCAAGGGGAGCAACGATACTCTCGATGCCCCGGGTCATCACATCGTCCGCGCCGACGACCACGACCGGCGCGACCCGGCCGGCCCAACCGCCCGGCGCGAAGGGGGTGTTGCGCAGCCCCTCGACGCAGCGGGCGAGGGCAGGGGCCCGGTCGCCGCGCGAGCGGACCAGGCCGGCGACCATGCCGGTGAAGGGGTCCTCGGGCTCGCCGCCGCCGGCCACCGCGCGGTGCAGCGCCTCGACGTCGACGGCCGCGAACGGCTCGCGCGGGCTGAGCCCGCCGAGCACCACGCGCCCCACCCGCCCGGGCGCGACGGCCGGGAACTCCCAGGCCAGCCGGGCGCCGAGGGAGTAGCCCACGAGGTCGAACTCCCCCACCCCGAGGGCGTCCAGGGCCGCCAGCAGACGGTCCGCCAGGGCGCCCGCGCCCATCTCGGCGGCGTCGACCGGGTCGGCCGAGGCGCCGTGGCCGGGCAGGTCCGGCACCACGACGGTACGGCCGGTGGCGGCGAGCGCGGCGGCGGTGCCCGGTGCGATCCAGTCGGTCACGCCGTCGGAGACGAAGCCGTGCAGCAGGACGACGGGCGGCTCCCCTCCGGTGGTCCGCACGTCGCCCTCCGCCGGCGTGATGATCCGCACCGCCAGGCCGTCGATCTCTCTCATGCCCCTGCACCTCTCCCCAGTTTTCGCATACGATTTTTGATAGTACTGCACGCACCCTCCCCGGTCATGACCTCGACAGGGTCGATCTGCGCCCACGGATCATGTACGAAGTCGCATCCGATCAACCATGGTCAGCGCCCATCGCGTCCGCTATCGTGCATGATGCCGTATACGATTACAGGAGGGCAACGTGGAGCACCCCCTAGGGCTGGCGCCGGGAAAGATCATCGCGGTCCACCTCAACTACCGCAGCCGCGCGGCTGAACGCGGCCGGACACCGGACGCCCCCTCCTACTTCCTCAAGCCCCCCACCTCGCTCTCCTGGAGCGGACGGCCCGTCGTCCGCCCGGCGGGCTGCGAACTGCTCGCCTTCGAGGGCGAGATCGCCGTGGTGATCGGCACCCGCGCCCACCGGGTCTCCCGGGAGAACGCCCTGGAGCACGTGGCCGGCTACGCCGCCGCCAACGACTTCGGCGTCTACGACCTCAAGCACGCCGACCTCGGCGCCAACCTGCGGGCCAAGGGTCGCGACGGCTACACCCCGGTCGGCCCCGCCCTGCTCACCGACGTCGATCCGGCCCGGCTGCGGCTGCGCACCTGGGTCAACGGCCTGCTCGTCCAGGACGCCTCCACCGAGGAACTCCTCTTCCCCGTCGACCTGCTGATCGCCGACCTGTCCCGCTCGACCACCCTGGAGCCGGGCGACGTCCTGCTGATCGGCACGCCGGCCGGCTCCACCGTCGTCCGCCCCGGCGACGTGGTGGAGGTCGAGCTGGAGGAGAGCGGCCGGCTGCGCAACGAGATCGTCGCCGAGGAACCCGGCGTCACCGAGTACGGCGCGCTGCCGCGGGCGACCGAGGCCGCCCGGCAGGCGGCCTACGGATCCGCGCACGACGCCGGCCACCCGCCGCCGGCCGCCGGACGCGCCGCCGCCCCCGCGGGCCCGGCCGGCCTCGACGAGGAGACCGCCGCCGCGCTGCGCACCGTCTCCACCGCCACGCTCTCCAGCCAGCTGCGCGCACGCGGCATCGACCACCACTTCATCGAGGGCGTCCGCCCGGCCCGCCCCGACCTGCGGATGGTCGGCGTCGCCCGCACCCTGCGCTACCTTCCGCTGCGCGAGGACGTGTTCGCCGAGCGCGGCGGCGGGATGAACGCCCAGAAGAGCACCGTCGAGGAGATCCTGCCCGGCGAGGTGCTGGTCATCGAGGCCCGCGGCGAGCACGGCTCCGGCACCCTCGGCGACATCCTCGCGCTGCGCGCGCTGCGCCGCGGCGCGGCCGGGGTGGTCACCGACGGCGGGCTGCGCGACAGCCCGGCCTTCGCCGAGCTCGACCTGCCCTCCTACTACGCCGTCGCGCACGCCGCCGTGCTGGGCCGCCGGCACGTCCCGATGGACTCGCAGGTGCCGGTCGCCTGCGGCGGGGTGCTCGTCATGCCCGGCGACGTGCTGGTCGGCGACGCCGAGGGGGTCGTGGTCATCCCGCCCGCACTGGCCGCCGAGGTCGCCCGGGCCGCCGTCGCGCAGGAGGACGAGGAGCGCTTCATCCTGCGCCAGGTGGACCGGGGCGCCGGCATCAAGGGGCTCTACCCGATGGACGAGCACTGGCGCGCGCTCTACCTGCGCGAGCACCGGCCGCAGGGCGGCTGACCCCCGCCCCCTCCCGCACTTCCCCGCCCCTCTCCCCCTCTCCTCCCCCTCTCCTCCCCCTCTCCTCCCCCACTCCCGACGGAGAACCGATGAAGTTCCGAAGCGACCCGTCCGTGATCCGCGGCTCCCTCGCCCCCGTGGTCACCCCCTTCACCGACGCCGGCGCCGTGGACCACGACTCGCTGCGCGCCCTCGTCCGCTGGCAGCTCGACTCCGGCTCGCACGGCATCTCGCTGGGCGGCTCCACCGGCGAGCCGAGCGCGCAGAGCGTCGCGGAGCGGATCGCCGCGATGCGCACCGCCGCCGACGAGATCGCCGACCGGGTGCCGTTCCTGCCCGGGACCGGCTCCGCCAAGCTCGACGAGACCCTCGAACTCACCGCCGCCGCGGCCGAACTCGGCGCCGACGCCGCGCTGGTGATCACCCCGTACTACGCGCGGCCCACCCAGGAGGCGCTCTACCGGTGGTACGCCACGGTGGCCCGGGAGTTCCCCGACCTGCCGCTGGTGATCTACAACGTGCCCTCGCGCACCGCCGTGGACATCGAGCCGGAGACGGTGCGCCGGCTGTTCACCGACTTCGACAACGTCGTCGGCGTCAAGGAGACCACCAAGGACTTCGAGCACTTCTCGCGCGTCCTGCACGCCTGCGGCCCCGAACTGCTCGTCTGGTCCGGCATCGAGCTGCTCTGCCTGCCCCTGATGGCGCTCGGCGGGGCCGGGTTCATCAGCGCAGTCGCCAACCTCGCACCCGCCGCCGTGGCCCGGATGTACGAACTGTGGGAGCAGGGCGACCACGCCGGCGCCCGCGCGTTGCACTACCGGCTCCACCCGCTGGTGGACCTGCTGTTCGTGGAGACCAACCCGGCCCCCGCCAAGTGGGTCCTGGCCCGGCAGGGGCGGATCGCCTCCGACCACGTCCGTCCGCCGCTCACCGCCCCGACCGACGCCGGCCTGGAGCGGATCCGCGCGCTCCTCGCCGCGGGCGGCGACCTGACCCAGCAGCTGTGACCCCGGGGCCGGCGGCCCCGCCCACCACGAGAGCAGGAGACGAGATGACCACCAGCACCCAGGCGACCCCGGAGGCCGCCGCCGACCCCGCCGGCACGCCGGCCCGCCCGGCCGGACTGCCCGGCGCGATCCTGCACTGGATCGGCGGAGCGGCCGCCCCCTCCGCCGACGGCCGCGTCCTCGACGTCGCCGACCCGGTCTCCAACACCCCCTACGCCACCCTCGCCGCGGGCGGCGCGGCCGACGTCGAGCGCGCCGTCGCGGCGGCCAGGGCCGCCTTCCCCGCGTGGGCGGCACTCGGCAACCGCGAGCGGGCCACCGTGCTCAACCGGATCGCCGACGCCGTCGAGGCCCGCGAGGAGGAGCTGGCCGCGTTCGAGTCCTTCGACACCGGCCTGCCGATCACCCAGGCGCGCGGCCAGGCCCGGCGAGCCGCCGAGAACTTCCGCTACTTCGCCGACGTCGTCGTCGCCCTCGGCGAGGAGGCGTTCCGGGTCGGGAGCCAGCAGCTGAACTACGTGGTGCGCACCCCGGTCGGCGTGGCCGGACTGATCACCCCGTGGAACACCCCGTTCATGCTGGAGAGCTGGAAGCTGGCACCGGCCATCGCCTCCGGCTGCACCCTGGTGCTCAAGCCCGCCGAGTGGACCCCGCTGTCCGCCAGCCTCTGGCCGCAGATCCTCACCGAGGCGGGCGTGCCGGCCGGCGTGGTCAACATCGTGCACGGGCTCGGCCCGGAGGCCGGTCAGGCCCTGGTCGACCACCCGGACGTGCCGATCCTGTCGTTCACCGGCTCCACCGCCACCGGCCGGCACATCGTGCGCTGCTCGGCGAACCGGCTGAAGACCGTCTCCATGGAGCTGGGCGGCAAGTCCCCGGTCGTGGTCTTCGCCGACGCGGACGTCGAGGCCGCCCTGGACTCGGTGGTGTTCGGCGTCTTCTCGCTCAACGGCGAGCGCTGCACGGCCGGCTCCCGGGTCCTTGTCGAGCGCCCGCTGTACGAGGAGTTCACCCGCCGGCTGGCCGAGCGGGCCGAGCGGGTCAGGGTCGGCCTGCCGGGCGACCCGGCGACCGAGGTCGGCGCGCTGGTGCACCCCGAGCACTACCGGCGGGTGCTGGACTACGTCGAGACCGGACGCACGGAGGCCCGGCTGGTCGCCGGCGGCGGACGCCCGGAGCACCTGCCCGAGGGGAACTACCTCCGGCCGACCGTCTTCGCGGACGTGCCGCGCGACGCCCGGATCTTCCAGGAGGAGATCTTCGGCCCGGTGGTCGCGGTCGCCCCGTTCGACGACGAACACGAGGCCATTGACCTGGCCAACGCCACCGAGTACGGTCTGGCCGCCTACGTGTGGACGTCCGACCTCAAGCGGGGTCACCGGGTCGCCCACGCCGTGGAGTCCGGCATGGTCTGGATCAACTCCCACAACGTCCGCGACCTCCGCACGCCGTTCGGCGGGGTCAAGGCCAGCGGCCTCGGTCGCGAGGGCGGTGCGCACAGCATCGACTTCTACACCGAGTCCAAGATCGTCCACGTGATGCTCGGTGAGGTCCACACCCCCCGCTTCGGCGCCGACGAGCAGCACTGACCCGCAGATGGAGGTCACGGAGATGCCCACCCCCCCGGACGTCGTACGCTCCGCCTACGCCCAGCTGGTCGTCACCGACCTGCCCCGGACCCGCTGGTTCTGGGTCGACATGCTCGGCTTCCACGTCCAGTACGAGGACGACCGCACGCTGTACCTGCGGGGCACCGACGAGCTCACCCACCACAGCCTCGTCCTGCGGGTGGGCGACGCCGCCGCGCTGGACCACCTCGCCTACCGGGTGCGCACCCCGGAGGACCTGGACCACGCCGAGGAGTTCTTCACCGCACTCGGCTGCCCCGTGCGCCGGGTCCCGGCCGGCACCGGCACCCGCGGCGTCGGCGACGCCGTCCGCGTGGTGGACCCGCTCGGCTTCACCGTCGAGTTCTTCCACGCGATCGAGCGGGCCGAGCGGCTCATCCAGCGGTACGACCTGCGCCGGGGGGCGGAGGTCGCCCGGCTGGACCACTTCAACATCGTGGTGCCGGACATACCCGCCGCCTACGAGCACTACCGCTCCCTCGGCTTCGGCTGCTCGGAGACCATCGAGGGCGACGAGCACGAGCTGTACGCGGCCTGGATGTTCCGCAAGCAGACCGTCCACGACGTCGCGTTCACCAGCGGCGCCGGGCCGCGGCTGCACCACGTCGGGGTCTTCGCCCCCGAGGCGCACCAGGTGCTGCGGACGGCCGACATCTTCGGCTCGCTGCGGGCCGAGCACCACATCGAGCGCGGGCCCGGGCGCCACGGCGTGTCCAACGCCTTCTACGTGTACCTGCGCGACCCGGACGGCCACCGGGTGGAGATCTACACCTCCGACTACTACACCGGCGACCCGGACCACGAGACCTTCCGCTGGAACGTGAACGACGACCGGCGCCGGGACTTCTGGGGCAACGCCGTCATCGAGTCCTGGTACAAGGAGGCGGTGCCGGTGCTGGACCTCGACGGGAAGCCGCAGCCGGTCGTCTCGGCCGCGCTGGACGAGTCGGCGGTCCAGGTCGGCGCGGACGGGCTGGGGAACATCCCGGCGGCCGTGCCGGCCGCGGAGGGCTGACCGGCCCGCACCCCGCCGAACGACGCCGCTGCCGCCCCGGGTCCGCCTGGGGCGGCAGCGTCGTTCCCGGGCGGGCACCGGCGGGGGGCGGTGGCGACCGCCGAGGCTGCTGCGGACCGGGAATGGCCTGCGGGGCCCGGCCCCGGGCGGCGAGCTGCGGGAACGGCGACGGACCCGCCGCCCGGGGCGGGCGTCGGGTCCGTCGGGGGTGCGGGTCCGTCAGGGGTGGGACGACAAGCTCAGAGGTGGTAGCCGTACTCCCGGAACTCCCAGTCGGTCACGTAGCGGTCGAAGCGCTCCAGCTCGGCCCGCTTGAAGGCCAGGAAGGCCCCGGTGAAGTCCTTGCCGAGCGCCTCGCAGAGGGCCGTGTCGGCCTCCAGCGCGTCCAGTGCCGCGCCCAGCGAGCCGGGCAGCACCGGCGCCCTGGCGGCGTCGTAGCCGTAGCCCTCCAGCGGCGCGGACGGTTCCACCGCGTCCTCGACGCCGAGCGCGAGCGCGGCGACGAGGCCGGCGACCGCCAGGTAGGGGTTGGCGGTCGCGTCGCCCAGGCGCACCTCCAGCCGGGTCGCGCCGCCGCGCTCCGGCGGGATGCGCACCATCGCACTGCGGTTGTCCAGGCCCCAGTCGATGAGCCAGGGCGCCAGGGTGTCCGGCCCGAACCGCTTGTAGGAGTTCACGGTGGGGTTGAGCAGCGCGGCCAGCGCGGGCGCGTGCCGCAGGACGCCGCCGATCGCGTGCCGGGCGGTGGCGGAGAGGCCGTCGGGCGCGCCGGGGTCGGCGAACACGTTCCGCCCCGCGGTGTCGAGGCAGGAGACGTGCAGGTGGAACCCGGAGCCGCCCTCGGCGTTGAACGGCTTGGCCATGAAGGTGGCCAGCCGGCCCTCCACCCGGGCGAGCTCCTTGACGGCGGCCTTGAACCGGAACGCCCGGTCCGCGGCGTCCACGGCCTCGGAGTGAGTGAGGTTGATCTCGAACTGGCCGCCGGAGAACTCGTGGTTGCCCATGGTGACGCCGATGCCGAGCCGGCCGAGCTGACGCAGGGTGCGCAGCAGGTGGCCGTCCGGGTCGCCGCGCCGGCCGGCCGCGTAGACGTTGCCCGGGGCGTCCGCGTAGGGCCGCCAGCCGCTCGGCGCGGTCGGGTCCGGGTCGCAGAGGAAGTACTCCAGCTCCGGTCCGACGACGGCGGTGAGCCCGAGCCCGGCGAGGCGTTCGGTGACGGTGTGCAGGACCTCGCGGGGCGACTCCGGGCCCGGGCGGCCGGTGCGCGGGTCGGTGGTGCGGCCGAGGCACCAGGCGACGCCGGGCTCCCAGGGCAGCGGGACCAGGGTGGCGAGGTCGGGGTGGAAGGTGATGTCGGGCAGGCCCGCGTCCAGGCCGCCCTCGACCGGGACGACCTCGCCGAGCGGTCCGGTGTGGTAGATCGCGCGGCAGAAGGCGAGGCCGTGGCCGACCGCGTCGGGCAGGGCGTCGACGAGGACGTCGCGGCCCCGGTCGGTGCCCATGAGGTCCGGGTAGGTCACGCGGACGACGTCGACGCCCTGGGCCTTGAGCGCGGCGACCGTCTCGGCGACGCTCGGGCCTGCGGCGTTCGGGCCGGCGACCGGGGCGGTCCCGGCGTCGGGGGTGGTCCCGGCGGGGGATGCGGGGGTGGCGACCTGGTCGGTCACTGCGGGCCTCCTCGTGAGGCTGGCGTGGGGGAGGGAGTGCACCTGCGGTCCGGGCGGGCGAGCGGACAGCACCGGCCTCGGACTCTCGTTTGGGATCAAACATTAGGCCCGGGTGCCCCGTTCGGCAAGAGTCCGGGCCGGATCCGCGCAATCGGGGAGGAGGGGGTGACAGACGGCCCGTCGCGGCATATCGTATGGCCCCAAACGAGAAACCCCCGCAGGTCGCGCCCCCGCCGCCGCGCCGCTTCCGCGGCCACGCCGCCGCGCCCACCGACCCGCCCGCCACCCGCCCCAGCCACCCCGAACCAGGAGGTGCCGTGGCCACCGTGCACGGCTTCTTTCACCCCAGGACGGCCACCGGCCGCTCCTCCCTCGTCCCGGCCCCGCCCTGGCACTACTCGGGCGACCTGCTGACGATCGAGTACCGCACCGACCCGGCCCGGGTCGCCGAGCTGCTCCCCGCGCCGCTGTCGCCGGCCGAGGAGGACCCCGGCGCGGTCGCCCTGATCTGGGCCGACTGGCAGTCCTGCGCCGCCGACGGCGCGGAGCTGCTCGACCCGGTCCGCTCCCAGTACCGGGAGTGCTTCGCCGTGGTGCGCTGCAGCTACCGGGGCCGGACCTACTCCCGCTGCGTCTACATCTGGGTGGACAAGGACTTCGCGATCGCGCGCGGCCTGCACCAGGGCTATCCGAAGAAGCTGGGCTCGATCCACCAGACCCGCCCGCACCCCTTCGGCCCGGCGCCCCGGCTCGCCCCCGGCGCCCGGTTCGGGGCCACCCTCGCGGCGGCCGACAGGCGGCTCGCGCAGGCGGTGGTCACGCTGGAGGAGGAGTCCCGGACCAACGGCTTCGTGAACGGCCACCCGATGGCCCACCACCGCCGGCTGCCGGCCATCGACCGGCCGGGCGCCTTCGCGCTGGACGAGCTGGTCGAGAGCGGGGCCGCCGCCTTCGAGGCCGGACCGGCCTGGCGCGGCAGCGCCGAGCTGGAGCTGTTCGAGGCGCCCACGGAGGAGCTCGCCGCGCTGCGGATCGAGGAGCCGATCGCCGCCTACTACCGGCAGGTCGGCGTGGTCTGGAACGGCGGTCGCCTGCTGGAGTCGGCGGCCACGACGGGCTGATCCTGCGTCCCGGGCCCCGGGACCCCCGGGCCCCGGACGCAGGTCGTACGGGTGCAAATGGAGTGCCCGGCACGCTAGATTCGGCCGACGACAGAACCGCGGCCCCGCCGCGTGGGAGGGACGACCGGTGACCAACCGCACCATCGAGGAGACCGAGCGGGCCGTCCTGGCCAAGCTGGGCCAGGTTCCGCTGCTGCGGGCGCAGATGGCCGCCGTCTCCAACATCCACCGGGCGGCCGCCGCCGTCCGCCAGCACCTGGAGAACTCCGTCCTGCGCGGCGCCCAGCTGACCTGGACCTCGTTCGTGGTGCTCTGGGTGGTCTGGATCTGGGGCGAGATGGAGACCCGGTACGTCGCCGAGGAGGCCGGCATCTCCAAGGGCACGCTCACCGGCGTCGCCCGCACGCTCGAATCCCGCGGCCTGGTCGAGCGGGTCGGCCACCCGTCGGACGGGCGGATGGTGCTGCTGCGGCTCACCCCCGCCGGGGAGTCCCTGATGGCCGAGCTGTTCCCGCGGTTCAACCAGGAGGAGGCGTTCGTGGCCGGCGCGCTCTCCGACGACGAGTGCGAGCAACTGGCCGGCCTGCTGCGCCGCGTCGTCGGCACACTGGAGCGGGACGGCGGGAACCGCCGCTCCGAGCTGACCGCCGACGCTCCCCCGCCGCCCCGCCCGGGCGGTCGCCGCCGGCGCGAGGCCTAAGCCCTCCGGCCCCCGCCCCGACGCGCCGGCACCCCCTCGGCCCCTCGCGGCCGGCCCGGTCCCCCCTCGGAGGACCGGGCCGGCCGCGTTCGACCCCGGTGGCGCTCAGCCCCGGCGGCTCTCGGCGGCGGCGGCCTCGACGAGGGCCTCGAAGACGGCCCGCCGGCCCGGGTCGGCGGCCGAGGTGTCCTCGGGGTGCCACTGCACCCCGAGGAACCACCCGGCCGGCGAGGCGAGTTCGACCGCCTCCACGGTGCCGTCGGCCGCCCGCGCCGTCACCCGGAGTCCGCGCCCGAGCCGGTCGACGCGCTGGTGGTGGTAGCAGGACACCTCCCGCTCCCCCGCGCCGGTGACCGACGCCAGCAGGCTCCCGCCGACCGGCGCCAGCCGGTGGAGCACGTGCCGGTGGTCCCGCCCCGGGCCTCCCATGTCCTGCTCCAGGGAGCCGCCGAGCACCGTGTTGACCACCTGGAGGCCGCGGCAGACGGCCAGCGTCGGCAGGCCGGCCACCAGGGCGTACCCGGCGAGCGCGAGGTCGAAGGCGTCCTGGCCGGGGTGCAGGTCGTAGACCTCGGGGTGCCGGTCGGCCCCGCCGTAGTGCGCCGGGTCGAGGTCCCCGCCGCCGGGAAGCAGCAGGCCCGCGCAGCGCGCGAGTCGCTCGGCGATCTCCTCCGCGCCGGCGGCCCCCGGCGCGCGGGGCCCGGCGGGCAGCATCATGAACGGCTCGCCGCCCGCCCGGTAGACGGCCTCGGCCAGCGCCTCGGCGGTCACCAGCGCGGCGTACCGCAGCGCCGAGGCCGAGGCCGAGTACCGGGCGGGCAGGGCGATCAGCGGCCGGGCCGCGCTCACAGCCGGATCCAGGTGGTCTTGAGGTCGGTGTACTTGTCCAGCGCGTGGGCGGACTTGTCGCGGCCGTGGCCGGACTGCTTGACGCCCCCGAACGGCACTTCGAGCCCGCCCTCCTCGTAGCAGTTGACCCAGACCGTCCCGGCCCGCAGCGCCCGCGACATCCGGTGGGCGGTGGAGAGGTCCGCGGTCCAGAGCCCGGCGGCCAGCCCGTAGACGCTGTCGTTGGCGAGCCGGACGGCCTCCTCGGGGGTGTCGAAGACCTGGACGGCGAGGACCGGGCCGAACACCTCGTCGCGGGCGAGCCGGGAGTCCGCCGCGACCCGGTCGAACACGGTCGGCAGCAGGTAGTGCCCGCCGGTCTCCGCGAGGGTGGCGGCGCCGCCGGCCCGCAGCCGGGCCCCGTCCTCGTGGGCGGCCCCGACGTGCCCGAGGACGCGCTCGCGGTGGGCCGCCGTGACCAGCGGGCCCATCTCGGTGGCCGGGTCGAGCGGGTCGCCGACCCGCAGCGTGCGGGCGCGGGCCACGACGGCGTCCACCACCCGGTCGGCCACCGCGCGGTGCACCAGCAGCCTGGACGGCGCGGTGCACATCTCCCCCTGGTTGAAGAAGATCCCCCAGGCGGCGGTGGCCGCCGCGCGGTCCAGGTCGGGGGCGTCCGGCAGCACGATGTTCGGGGACTTGCCGCCGAGTTCGAGCCAGACCCGCTTGAGGTTGGAGTCGGCGGCGTACCGCAGGAAGTGGCGCCCGACCCCGGTGGAGCCGGTGAAGGCGAGCGCGTCGACGTCCGGGTGGCGGCCGAGTGCGCGGCCGGCCTCCGGGCCCTGGCCGGCCAGCACGTTGAGGACGCCGTCCGGCAGTCCGGCCTCGGCGGCGAGCGCACCGAGGCGCAGCGCGGAGAGCGGGGACTGTTCGGCGGGCTTGAGCACCACGGTGCAGCCGGCGGCGAGGGCCGGCGCGGTCTTCCAGGCGGCCATGGTGAGGGGGAAGTTCCACGGCACGACGGCCGCCACGACGCCGACCGGCTCGCGGGTGACGAGCGCGAGGGCGTCGCCGGGGGTGTGCGGGGCCTCGTCGACCAGCTTGTCGGCGAGCTGTCCGTACCAGCGGAAGGTGGCGGCCACCGCGCGCAGTTCGATGTCCCGCGCCTCGGCGACCGGCTTGCCCATCTCCAGGCTGATCAGCAGGGCGAGTTCGTCGCGGTGCAGCTCGACCAGGTCGGCCAGTCGCTGGAGTGCGCGCCCGCGGTCGGCCGGGGCGGTCCGCGGCCACGGGCCGTGGTCGAAGGCCCGGCGGGCGGCGGCCACCGCGGCGTCCGCCTCCGCGTCGCCGCCGGCGGCGACCTCCGCCAGGACGCGGCCGTCCCGCGGGGAGACCACCTCGAAGGTGGCGCCGCCGCCGGGTTCCTGCGTGCCGCCGATCAGGTGGGCGGTGGGGAGGGCGAGCTCGCGGGCGCGCCGCTGCCAGTCCTCGTACGTGCCGCCGTGCTGCGTTCCGCCCGTCACGGTGCCTCCGGTTCAGGTCGCGGCGAATGCCGCCGGGAGCTTCATTTGGAAGCAAACGATAGCCAACGACAGCGTCACGTCAAAGGGTTGACCTCGCCGAGCGCCGCCCCTATGTTGTTTGGAACCAAACGAGTAGAAGGAGGGCGCGCATGCCCGTCCACCCCGCGGCCACCGTCGACGCGCCGCCGCCCCACCTCGCCACGGTGGCCGGGGTCCCCGTGGACACCCGCCACTGGATCGGCGGACGCCGCGTCGCCTCCGCCGACACCTTCGCCGACCACTCCCCCGTCGACGGCACCGAGCTCGCCCGGATCGCCCGGGGGTCCGCCGCCGAGGCGCGGGCCGCCGTCCTCGCCGCCACCGCCGCCCAGCCCGGCTGGGCCGCCACCGCGCCCGCCGAGCGCGCCCGGCTGCTGCACGCGATCGCCGACGGCGTCGAGGCCCGGCTGGAGGACCTCGCCGCCGTCGAGACCGCCGACAACGGCGCCCTGCTGCGCTCGCACCGACGCGGTGTCATGCCGCGCGTGGCCCACAACTTCCGGTTCTTCGCCGACCGGCTGCTCACCCTCGCCCACCCGGAGCTCGACACCCGCGGCCACACCAACCGGGTCAGCTGGGACCCGGCCGGCCCGTGCGTCCTCATCACCCCCTGGAACGCGCCGCTGATGCTGGCGACCTGGAAGGTGGCCCCCGCCCTCGCCGCCGGGAACACCGTCGTGCTCAAGCCCGCCGAGTGGTCACCGCTCACCGCCTCGCTGCTCGCGGACATCGCCGCCGCGGCCGGCCTGCCCGACGGCGTCCTCAACGTCGTCCAGGGCTACGGCGCCGAGGTGGGCGCGCCGCTCACCGCCCACCCCGACGTCCGGCGGATCAGCTTCACCGGCTCCGTCCCCACCGCCCGGCAGATCGCCGTGTCCGCCGGCCACCACCTCACCCCGACCAGCCTCGAACTCGGCGGCAAGTCGCCGCTGCTGGTCTTCGCCGACGCGGACCTCGACCTCGCCGCCGACCTCGCCGCCGAACAGTTCGACAACGCCGGCCAGGTCTGCCTCGCCGCCACCCGCCTGCTGGTCGAGGCGTCGGTGGCCGAGGAGTTCACCGCCCGGCTCACCGCCCGCGCCGCCGCACTGCGCCAGGGCGACCCGCGCGAGGAGACGACCGACGTCGGACCGAACATCCACCCCCGCCAGCTGGAGCGGATCGACGGCTACGTCCGGCGCGCCCTGGGCAACGGCGCCCGCGCGGTCTTCGGCGGCGGGCCGAACGAGGAGCTGGGCGGCCTCTACTACCGCCCGACCCTGCTCACCGACGTCCACCAGTCCTCCGAGATCGTCCAGGAGGAGGTCTTCGGACCGGTGCTCACGCTGCAGACCTTCGCCACCGAGGAGGAGGCCGTCACCCTCGCCAACGACACCCGCTTCGGCCTCGCGGCCACGGTCGTCACCGGCGACCGGGAGCGCGCCGACCGGGTCGCCGACCAGCTGGTGGCCGGCACCGTCTGGGTCAACTGCTTCTTCGTCCGCGACCTGCGCGCGCCGTTCGGCGGCTCGCGCGAGTCGGGCGTCGGCCGCGAGGGCGGCGACTGGAGCTTCGACTTCTACTGCGACCTGCGCAACACCGTCACCGCACCGAAGGGCTGGGCCCACCATGGGTGAGATCGTCGGCGCCGGGCTGCTCGCCCACGTCCCCACCATCGTGCTGCCCGAGGCCACCCGGCGCGAGCTCAACGGAGGCCGCGAGATCAGCCTGGTCACCGGCCTCCGGGAGCTGCGCCGGGACGTCTTCGAGACGGTCGACTACGACACGGTCGTCCTCCTCGACTCGCACTGGGCCACCACCGTCGAGTTCGTGGTCGCCGCCCAGCAGCGCCGGGCCGGCCTGTTCACCTCCGAGGAGCTGCCGCGCGGCATGCGCCGGATGCCCTACGACTACCCCGGGGACCAGGAACTCGCCCACTCCGTCGCCCGGTTCGCCGACCGCCACGGCACCTGGATCACCCCGATCGACGATCCCTGGCTCCCGGTCTACTACGCGACCGTCAACCTCTGGAAGCACCTCGGCGAGGGCCTGCCGGACAAGCGCTGGGTCAGCATCGGGGTCTGCCAGACCGGCGACGCCGAGGACCACCTGCGCCTCGGCCGGGCGCTCGCCGACGGCATCGCGGCCGTCGACCGGAAGGTCCTCGTGATCGCCTCCGGCGCGCTGTCGCACACCTTCTGGCCGCTGCGCGAGCTGCGCGACCACGAGGCCAGCGACCCGAGCCACATCTTCACCCCGCAGGCCCGGGCCGCCGACGAGCAGCGGATCGACTGGTTCCGCCAGGGCCGGCACGACCGCGTCCTCGACACCATGGACGAGTTCCGGGCCTTCAAGCCCGAGGCCGGCTTCGGCCACTACCTGATGCTGGCCGGCGCCCTCGGCGAGCAGCGCTGCACCGCGCCCGCCCGCCAGTACGGCGAGTACGAGAACTCCGTGGGCACCGGACAGGCGCTGCTCTGGTTCGACCGGCCCGCCGCCGGCTGGACCGCGCCGCGGCCCGGGCCCGCCCGCCACGACCCGCACCACCACGTCGACCCGCACCACGACGGACCGCACCGCGACGATCCGCACCAGGTCGACGGTCCCGCCGGCCCCCGCACCGAGGAGCTCCCCCATGCCTGAGTACCGCCGGATCCTGCTCGACGGCGCCGTGGTCGAGGTACGGCGCGAGGGCGCCGACCTGGTCGCCGGCGACGGCCGCCGGGTCTCCGCCGAGTCCGCCCACCACCTGCCGCCGGTCGTCCCCAGCAAGATCATCGCCGTCCACCTCAACCACCGCAGCCGGGTCGAGGAGTTCGGCATCAGGCTCACCCCGGCCCCGACCTACTTCCACAAGCCCGTCTCGGCGCTCAACTCCCACGAGGGCGCCGTGGTCCGGCCCGAAGGCTGCCGCTACCTCAACTACGAGGGCGAGGTGGCGATCGTGATCGGCCGCACCTGCCGCAACATCGCCCCCGCCGACGCCGGGGCGTACATCGCCGGGTACACCGTCGCCAACGACTTCGGCCTGCACGACTTCCGCGACACCGACGCCGGATCGATGCTCCGGGTGAAGGGCTCCGACACCCTCGGCCCGCTCGGCCCCGGCCTGGTCACCGACTGGGACTTCCGCGGCAAGTACCTGCGCACCTACGTGAACGGGACGATCGTCCAGGACGGCTCCACCGACGAGATGGAGTGGGACATGCACTACCTGGTGGCCGACATCGCCCGCACCATCACGCTCCACCCCGGCGACGTGCTGCTCTCCGGCACACCCGCCAACTCCCGGCCGGTGCAGCCGGGCGACGTCGTCGAGGTCGAGGTCGAGGGGCTCGGCCGGCTCCGCAACCACGTGGTGGCCGGTCCGGTGCCCGTCCGCACCGACGTCGGCGCCCAGCTGACCGCCTCCGAGGAGGTGCTCTCCACCGCCCTCGGTGGCGACTGGGAGTTCCGGGGCGTCCGGCCGCCGGTCCGCACCGCCCACTGACCGGTCCGGTCCCCGGCGTCGGGCCGGCCCGACGGCGCCGGGCGGGCCCACCGCCGGGGACCGGCCGACCGCGTCACCACCCCACGGGCTTGGAGACCTCCGCCCACAGGGGAGCGATCAACTCGTTGACCCGCTCCCGGCCTTCCGGTGATCCGAGGTCCGGAACCCCGCTGCCCGGCACCACCTCCAGCGGTCCGCCGTCGGCGTGCTCGAAGCGGTCGCGGTAGAGCACCAGCGCGCGCTCGCCCCGGTTCCGGCGGGAGTCCCAGACGAGGCCCTGCGCGTCCGGCGCCTGCGCCCGGATCTCGCTCGACCAGCGCCGGGCCGCGGCGTAGTTCCGCTCGTCCTCCAGGAGTGTGGGCTCCTGGCGGACGGCGGCCAGGTCCGCCCCGGTGACCAGGGAGACGAGCGTGAGGTCGTACCGGGCGCGCAGGCAACTCAGCGAGCGGCCGTGCACCGTGGCGTAGGAGACCTCCCGGGTGCCGAACGAGCCGTACGGCAGGGAGCGCAGCAGGCTCTCGGCGAGAGCCGTGACCGGGGTGTGCGCCAGGTACAGGTAGTGGTACGGGTCGAGCACCGTGCCCTCGAAGCGCCCCCCGTCGAAGTGGAGGTCCGAGAGCCTCGGGTTGAACTCGTCCGGCGCGTAGCGGGACTTGTGCACCCGCCACAGCTCCGTACCCGCCGGGACCGTCGTGACGTTCGGGTACAGGGCGAAGTCGATCAGTGGGAAGGGGCTTTCCTTCCACGGGAAGAGACCGTCCTTCATCATTCTCCCTCCACCAGTTGGGTGGCCGCCCCGACCAGTCGGTGGTCGGGCAGCCGGCCGAGCAGCGACGCGGGCACGCCGCCCAGCCAGCTGTTCTCGCTGAGCCACCACGTTCCGGCGCCCCAGGGGTCGACGTCCGCGAGCAGCAACCGGTTGACCTCCAGGACGACCCGGTGCGGGAGGCCGCCGTCCGCGCCGAACTGGAACTGCGGATAGCGGTCGCCGGAGCGGGCGTTCGGCACTCTGATCAGTTCGGGCGGCGGCGGGCCGCCGCAGCGGTCCCGCGCCTGCGCCGCCGAGAACGACGGCGCGTCGAGCAGCGGGTGGCCGTCCCGCCCGGCCTCCCCGGGGTCGGCCGCCCCGGCCGCCGGGGCCGACAGCCAGGCCAGCAGCTCGCGCACCTCGGCCACGCTCGCCGGCCCCGGTGGCGCGGCGACCTGCCGGAAGGAGTCCAGGGAGACCCGGACCGGATGGTCGAACGGCAGCGGCAGCAGGGCCAGCCGAACGCCCTGGAGCGCCCGGCGCCAGCCCATCTCGTCGTCCGGGGCCACGGCGGCGAGCGCCTCCACCCGGACGACCAGTACGGCGTAGCGCTCTTCGCCGAGCCGCTCGCGGACGGTGTCCCGGTGCGTGTGGATGAGGCCGAGGAGCCGGTTCGCCGACCGCCCCCCGCGCCCACCCGTCCCGTCGTCGTTCACGCCTCTCCCCCTTCTCGGACGGTCTTCTCCGCGGCACCGGAGCGCCCCGCGGCTTCGTCGTTCTCCACGCCGTCACCGGTGGCGTCGACGCCCGCTCGCGCCCCCGGGCCCGCCCCCGGGTGGCCCTGGTGGACGAAGGCCGCCCACGACGCGATCCGGTCGAGGCCCGGACGGTCCATCTCCCGGAGCAGGTCGCCGTGGAGCGAGCCCGGGTTCCGCCGGTCCGGGTCGAGCATCCAGCGCTGGGCGGCCCCGAGCGCGTCGACGGGACTGAGCCGGTCGACGTTCAGGTAGTGGTGGAACACGGCCATGAGCAGGGCCGACGCGCCGTCCGGGGCGGCCCAGCGCGAGCCGACGACGTCCCGGGCCCCGGCCGTGACGAAGCCCGTGGTGAGGGTGAGCGCCTCGTCGTGGTCGCGCATCGAGAGGTCCGTCTGACAGGCGCTCAGCACGACCAGCGGGCCGTCCCCCGGCCCGTGCCCGGTGTCCGGCCGGTCGAGGAGCCGGGTGACCGTGAGCAGACCGGGAGCGGGGTCCGGGCCGGGCGCCCGCGGATCCCGGTCGGGCCGGGGGGCGTGCCCGGGGACCGTCAGGTCGAGGGCCGAGGCCGTGGGGCTCGTACCGGCCGTGCCGTGCGAGGCCACGTGGAGCAGCGAGGCCCCGTCGGCGAGGTACCCGAGGACGGCCTCGGGCGTGCAGGGAGCCGTCGCGTCCACGCCCGGCTCCGAGATCGCCCCGCAGAGCCGGGCGCCCGGGTAGAAGGAGTCCCGCAGGGCCAGGACCTCGATCTCGGCGTACATCAGGCTCTGCCCCGGATCGGCGACCAGCACCGGTTCGGCCGCCGGAGGCCGAGGGGCGCGGCGCAGGGTGCGCAGGAACTGGCTCCCCGACGCGGCGTAGCTGACCACCGCGGACTGGCAGAGGTACGCGCGGGGCGGTTCGCCGGGGGACCGTGCGGCGTGCCAGGGGACGATGCCCAGCCGCCCGCAGGGCACGAGGACGAACCGGAGCTGCCGGGCCCCGGGACCCGGCCGTTCGGGCCCCGGCCGTTCGGCGCCGGGCCGTTCGCCCCCCAGCCGTTCGGTGATGCCCGCGAGGACCGGGTCGAGGACCTCGTGGGCCCAGTCGCAGAGCCCGCCGAGCGCGTCCTCCCAGGTCCGCCGCGCACCGGGGTCCACCGCATCGCCGTCGCGCGCGGCGGCGCGTACGGCGGCGTCGTGCCCGGCCGTGGCGTCGAGGTAGCGTTCGAGCGGGCCGCTCCCGGCCCGGGACAGCGGCTCGCAGATCCACAGACCGGCCCCGAGCTCCGGGCCCACGACGATCACGACCCCGGGGCTGACGGAGTCGCCGGGGACCAGGTAGAGCAGCGCGTCCGCCCCGCCCTCCGCCAGCCCGTCCGCGAGCTCGCTCAGCGTGGGAGTCCGCACGAGGGCGCCCTCGTGCCGGTAGCCGAGTGCCTCCAGGGCCCGGCGGCGTAGCGTGCTGGGCAGTTCGCCGGGCACCCCACCGCCACCGGGCACCCCGCCGCCACCGGCGGCCCCGTCGTCCTGGGTCCCGGTGGCGGTCCGCCAGGCGTCGGCGAGCTCGTGGTGGCCGCGCCGTTCGAGGAGTTCGGGGACGGCCAGGGCGGTGGACGTCGCCTGCAACACCAGGGCTCGGCCCAGCTCCAGCGCGGCCACCGCCTCGTGCAGCCGCCCCTGGGAGGCGGCCCACAGCGCACCCTGGAGACCTCGGCTGGCGCCGTCGCGGGCCGCGAGCAACCCGTGCTCGGCACCGCTCTGCAGGAGCACGTCCGCAAAGAGGGCGGTCAGCGCCTCCGTGGCCGCCGCCAGGGCCGAGAGGTCCGACACGTCCTCGTTGCGGACGCCCCGCTCCCGGTACGCCTCGGCGAGGCTCCACAGGGCCTCGGCGGCGATCCGCGGGGCCCGGCCCTCCCGCACACCGTCCCTGACCCGCTCCAGCTCCGCGATCAGCCGGTCGAGGAGCTGCCCGTCGGGGCTCAGGCCGTACCGCAGGCCCAGCTCGCGCGCGGAGCCGTACACCTCCTCCGTCGAGGACCGCGGAGGCGGGGGGACGTGCTCGGGCAGCGGAACCGTCGGGTCGCCGGCCAGAGCGGCCTGCAGCAGGTCGAAGTCCGGAAGGCGGGGCATCGGGATCAGGTCGCCGAACGGCAGTCCGCTCGCCCTGACCGCAGCCATGCCCTCCTTCATGGACGCCATGGCCCGCAGAGCCGCCTCCGGATCACGCGTGACGACGCCCAGCTTCCCGTGTGCCGCCCCCAGCGTCGCCAGGACGAATCCTCGGAATGCCCCGTCCGGGACGTCCTCCGCCAGCGTCTCGGCCTCGGCCAGCAGACCGAGCGCCACCCGTACGTCGGCGTCGGTGTCCCCCGTCTGCCCGGCGTCCATGATCCGGCCGTACAACTCCCGGACGCGGTCCAGGACTCCGGGATCCCCGGCGCCGGGCGGCAGCAGGTCGGCGAGCTCGCCGAGGTGGCCGAAGGTCGCCGCCCGGTGGTGACGGCCCGCCGCCTGGTCCTGGTAGGTGCCGCCGGCCGCGGCGCTGATGCCGAGCAGCATCGCCCGGAGTGCCTCCAGGCCGGCGGACTGGTCGGGTCCCGGGGGCGGCCGGTCCTGGACCGCACGCAGCCGGCCGAGCAGCTCGTTGATCGCCCCGTGCGGGTCCTCGCCGTTCAGGGCGTCCTGGAGGCCGTACCTGGCGGCGCTCACTGCGTCCAGGGCGGCGGCGAGGCGGTGCAGGGCGTCGGGGGTGAGGAACTCCGACGGATCGGGGGCCGGCTCGGGGTCCGGGTCCGGGTCCGGGGCGCCGTCCACCGCGCCGAGGAGCCGGTTCAGGGTCTGCCGCATCCGGTCCGCGACGGGCTCCCCGGCCGGGTTCACACTCGCGATCAGGTCGGCGAGTGCCGCCCCCAGCGAGCCGGCCGCCACGCTGTGCAGCTCGGGGTCGTACTCCAACAGCCTCGTCAGCTCTTCGAGTTCGCCGACGGACGCCTCGCACTCCCGCGCCGACGGCGCCACCCCGCCCACCGCGGGGAGCATCCGCCTGACCCGTTCCTCCGCGTCCACGACCCATGCGCGCAGCCCCCGCACGCCGCCGTCCTCCGCGTCACCCACCGGCGCCCCCGCCTTCCCGGTTCCGAGCTCACCCCTGTGCCTACGGCCACTATGCCGAGCCACCGGCCGGGAAGCGGCCGATTCCCTCACCGGACCGACAGATGCCCGGAATCCACCCGGAAATCAACCGGTTGATCTCCGGAACGCGCGCGGACGACCGGTCCGGCCGACGCCTCCGCGCCCTCTCCCCCGGCCCCCGGCCCCCCGGCCCGGATCACCCCGAGGGCCGCACGTCCTCGGCCGGCAGCCGGCCGGACCGGATCGCGTCCAGGAGCGCCGCGTGGTCGCGCTCGTTCTGGTCGGCGTAGGACTCGGCGAACCCCGCGACCGCGCGGTCGAAGGAGTCACCGCGCCCGAGGTAGGCGGCGATCGCGATCCGGTCGCCGGACCTGGCGTGTGCGCGGGCCAGGGTGGCGCCGCACAGCTCGCCGAACGCCCGCATGCCGGCCGGCACCATGTCCTCGGCCACGGCGATGCCCTTCCAGTCGCGCAGCTGGCGGACGTAGAAGTCCCGGCGCCGGCCGTCGATGCCCTCGACCCGTTCCCAGCCGAGGAAGATGTCGCTCGCGGCCTGCATCAGCCGCTGCCCCGAAACCACGCGCTCGCCCTGGTTGGAGTACCGGCCGGCTCCGACGTGGGCGGCCAGGACGGAGGTGTCGGCCTCCTTCGCCTGGAGGAACAGCGGGTCCCGGCCGTCCCGGCCGAGCAGCAGGAAGATCCAGCAACGGGTGCCGACGCTGCCCACGCCGACCACCTTGCGGGCCACGTCCACGAGCCGGTAGTCCTCCAGGAGGGTGCGCCGGTCCGAGGAGAGGGTGTGGCCGTAGCGTCCGACCAGGTCGAGGAGCTGGCCCTGCAACGTGTCGCGGGTGACGCCCGTGAGCAGGTCCGAGATCGGGACGAGCAACGGCGGGTCGGCGGCGATCCGGGCCTGCCCGTCCACCGTCTCGGTGAGCTTCTCGAAGGCCTGCAGGCTGTCGCGGGTACGGGCCTTGGCCATGGCGCGCGCGAGCTGCTTCTGCCCGCGCTTGTGGATCCGGCCGGTGGCCAGCGCCTGGACGCGGGCCGCGTCCATCCTGGCGTACCAGACGTCGAGGTTGTGCATGCCCGCGAACCGCGCCATCGCCTCGCGGTACGACCGCACCGTGGCCCGCACGATGTCCGAGCGCTCGTCGTCGTCGAAGCCGTTCGCCCGCCCGGCGATGGCCAGGCTGGCCGACAGCCGCTTGACGTCCCACTCCCAGGGGCCGGGCAGGGTCTCGTCGAAGTCGTTGATGTCGAAGAGCAGTTGCCGCTCCGGGGAGGCGAGCAGCCGGAAGTTCAGCATGTGGGCGTCGCCGCACAGCTGGGCCCTGATCCCGGAGTCCGGCGAGCCGGCCAGGTCGGAGGCCATGATCGCGGCGGCGCCCCGGTAGAACCGGAACGGGGACTCGCTCATCCGGCTGTAGCGGATGGGCACCAGTTCGGGGACCCGGCGGGCCGACTGCGACTCCAGGATGCCCAACGGGTCCGGCCGGCCCTTCGGCGGCTCGTACGCGGCGTGCGACGAGCGGGGGGCGCGGCGGCGGGCGGCCCTGCCGAGGGCCGCCCGCTCCTCGGGCGTGGCGTGTCGCACGGCGCGCATCGCCGGTCCGGCTTCCCGTGGCATCACAGACCTCCTGATCGGCCGGCGGCCACGGTGGCGTCCGACCGGCGCGGGTGATCGGCGGCCCGGACCGGGCTGCCGCGGAAGGCCGCCGGCCGGTCGCACACTGCTGTCTCGACCGATCATCGGGGACCGGACCGGGTCCGGCATCACGGGGCGGGCACCGGCACCGGGGTCTCCCGGGGCGGCCGGACGGCGGGCGCTGCGGCCGGGCGGGGCTCCGGGCCTCCGCCGGGCCTCCGCAGGGAGGGCCCGGAGCACGGAGCCCCCGGCCCGCCGCCCGGGTGACGGGCGGCGGACCGGGGGCGGTGGGAGACGACCCGGCGAGGCCGTGCGACGGGCCGTACGACGGGCCGGGCGGCCCGCCGGTGGTGGGTCAGCCGACGCCGATCTCGCCCAGCTGGAGGTAGTGGTCGCCGAACTGGTCGGCGCTCAGGCGGGTACCGGTGATCCGCACGTAGCGCGCCGTGACCGGGGTGAAGGCGAAGTCCTGGGTCACCGCCCCGGGGCGCGGGTAGCCGGTCCGGGACGCGACGGTGGTCCAGGTGGCGTTGTCGGCCGAGACCTGCACGGTGAAGTCCACCGGGAAGCCCAGTCCGGTGTTCACCCCGTCGGTGCGGGGGGTGAGCCTGACCTGGCTGAGCACGTTGGCACCCTGGAGGTCGACGGTGACCCACTCGTGGGCGGTCGCGGTCGGGGACTTGGCGCTGCTCCACCCCATCGAGTAGCCGAGCGCGGAGTTCAGCACGCCGTCGGTCGCCGCGCTGCGCTTCCAGCCCGAGGACTCCACGGAGCTGGAGCTGGTGACCGGTCGGCCGAGGGCCGGTTCCCGGCCGCCGGCCTCGATCTCGGCGAACTGCAGGTGGTAGTTGCCGTGGGGGTCGGTACGCAACTTGGTCCCCGTCACCCGGATGTAGCGGACGTCCGCGGGCGGGAACGCGAAGGACTGCGCCGAGGCGTCGGGCTTCGGGTGGCCGGTCCGGGACGCGACGGTGGTCCAGGTGGCGTTGTCGGCCGAGACCTGCACGGTGAAGTCCACCGGGAAGCCCTGCCCGGTGGCGTCGCCGTCGGCCCGCGGGTAGAGGTCCACGCGGCCGGTCCGCCGGGTGGAGCCGAGGTCGACCGTCACCCATTCGGTGTGGTCGGCACCGAGGTTGTCGATGCTGCTCCAGCCCTTGCTGCCGTCCGCCAGGCCGCGGCGGCCGTCGGTGGCGGCGGCCCTGCCCCAGCCGTCCGCCTCGTAGGAGCTGGACGCGGTGACGACGGCGCCCTCGGCGGGGTTGGTCCCCGGGTTGATCCGCACGTTGTCGAACCGGGCGGCCGCGTGGCCGGTGGCGAGCGCGACGTTGCCCACCGGGTAGCTGCCGTCGGTGACGGTGAGCAGGAGCGTCGCGCCGTCGAAGACCCGCAGGGTGTCGCCCTGGCTGATGACCCGCAGGCTGACGGTCCGTCCCGGGGCGTACCCGGGGACGGCGGCCGTGGCGAGGGTCGTGCCGCTGCGGTGGACGAACACCGTGCCGTTGTTGCGCAGGCCGACCAGGTAGCCGGTCTGGGTGTCGGTCGGGTTCTGGCTGTGCAGCGTGAGACCCGCCCAGTTGGTGTCACCGCCGTCGTTGGCGTCGACCCCGGTGATCCGGACGTCGACGGAGACCGCGGCGTCCCGGTAGGCGCGGCCGGCCACCGCGGACGTCGTCTCCCAGCCGCTGAGCGGGTCGCTCTGGACGTACGCGCCGTCGGCGGTCACCGACCAGGTGCCCCTGGTGTGGCGCCACTCGCCGTCGGTGCCGCCGGAGAAGTCGTCGGCGAAGGGGAAGGCGGCGTCGGGGGCCGTGGAGGTGAGCGCGTCCAGGATCTGCTTGTGGCGGTGGTCGGTCTCGGTGCCGGAGGTGGAGAACGACGTGGTGCCGGTGATCAGCGAGCCGATCAGGGCGCGGGCGAGCACGGGCTTGGTGGCGGCGAGCTGGTGGAGCAGTTCGTAGTCCTGGATGCCCGCCAGCAGGGCCTCACTGCGGACGCTGTCGTAGACCTCGTACTTCCGGTGCGTGGCGTCACCGGCGTTGGGCCGGACCAGCATGTTGTCGCCGGTCTCCCAGTCGTCGAAGGTGTTCACGGCGGCGTAGGTGTTCGGGTCGGTCCAGTGGTTCCAGCCCCAGTGCAGGTAGCCGGTGCCTCCGACGGCCGCCACCATCCAGGGCGTCAGCCGGGAGTCGGACAGCGGGTAGCTGATGAACCGGTTGAGGTGGTTGTCCGTCGGCGAGCTGGAGTGGTAGAGCCAGAGCTCCTTCCCGGCGAGCCGCAGGCTCTGGTAGTAGCCGGCGTTGGCGTCGTAGTCGCTGTTGAGCAGCGGCGTGACGGTGCCGAGGGCCGCGTCGATGGTGGGGACGGCCGTGGTGTGGGCCTCGTTGGTCAGGCCGCTGGGGAAGTGCTTGCGGAACTGCTGGTAGACCCACGGCGAGGTCACGTTCTGGTCGGTCAGGTTGCCGCCCGGCTCGTCGAGGGCGCTCATGTAGAAGACGTCGCTCCAGCGCCGGCCGGGGGCGCAGGTGGGCCCGGCGTCCAGGCACTTGGTGTCGAGGTGGGCCTTCAGCGAGGCGAGGATCGTGTCGAGGTACACGGCGCTCGCCGCCCTGCGCTCGGGCGTGTCGATCAGGACGTCGGCCTTCCTGACGCCGCCCTGGCCGTCACCGACCAGCTGCTCCAGCACGTTGCCGCTGCCCTCGATCAGGTGCGGCGTGTAGATGTACTGGAGGGCTCCGGCGTCCTGGAAGAGCTGGAGGAAGCGGTCGAGGTTCTGCCACGTGAACGTGTACTGACCGTCGACCAGGGTGGTGTCCGGGATCGCCAGTGCCTGGAAATCCGCGAAGATCACGTTGTTCCGGTGCTTGGCGTGGTTGGCGGCGAAGTTCCTCATGACCTCCCACCAGCCCTCGCTGTAGTCCTCGACGCCGTACTGCGCGCGGATGTCCTGCGCGGTCCAGCCGTAGTCCCAGCCGACCGAGGTGAACCAGTTGTTCATCCGGAGCGTCGACCGGTTGACCGGCGGGAGCGCGGCGTCGTAGACCGTCACCGAGACCGGGACGTCCACCGCGCCGTCCGAACTCTGCACGGTGGCCTTGCCGGTGTAGGTACCGGGAGCCTGGCCGGCGGGCACCGCGACGCTGTAGTGGTACGGCTGCGTCGTGTCGGGGGCCAGCTCGTACGGGGTGTTCTCCACCAGGGCGTCGTAGTAGCTGGTCCCGCCGTCCGGCGGCTCCTGGTAGCCGGGCTGCCCGATGCCGTTCCAGGGAGTGACCTTGGCGACGCGCGGGTGGTTGTACTCCCGGTTCACGGTGATCCGGGACGCCGGGATGGTGGCACCGGCCGGCCCGGCGAGGTCGCCGGCCACCACCTGCACCCCCGTCAGCCGGTGGCCGGAGCGGACCGCGATCTGGGCGGCCTGGGTCTCGTTGCGGGCCGCGAAGAGCCCGACCGCGCGGGTGGGACGATCCGGAGCGGGAGAGGCCGAGAACACGTGGTCGTAGCCGCTCGCCACCCAGACGGACGGGGGCGGCTCCACGGCCGCCGCCGTTCCCGGTATGAGGGCGGCGAGCAGAAGACCGACCAGGGAGGGCACAACGGCCCTCACAGGTGATTTGTCCACAATCACTCTTTCTGAATTCAGATTCGCACACGGTGAACACCGCAGGCGATCAGATGATGAGGGCCAGTCATATCGCATACCCGGTGAACCCGGTAGTTCGTGCCGATGCAAGCCACCGGTCCGTCAGGCGACGCCCGCAAGGGGTTCCGCTCCCGCGGGGGCCTGCGGCTGGTCGGTGCCCGGTTCAACGGCGGTCTCTTCATGGAACGGGCCCGCATCGACAACCCCGACGGTGACGCGCTCACCGGCGACGACCTCTCCGCCTCCACCGTCGTCCTCTCCGACGGCTTCACGGCCACGGGATCGATCCGGCTCCCCGGGGCGGTGATCCGCAGCAGGCTCTCGTTGGACTCCGCCGTCCTGAACGGCGGCGCCGTGGCGCTGGCCGCCGACCGGCTCACGACCGGCGACCTCCAGCTGACCCCGGCCACCCCACCGACCGGCGCGGTCGACCTTCAGGACGCACAGGCCGTCGTCCTGCACGACAACGAGCACAGCTGGCCCGCCGACACCCGCCTCGACGGCTTCACCTACACCTCGATCCAGGCCCCGGCCGCCGGACCCGGTCCCGTCGCCGACCGCCTGGCCTGGCTGGCCCGCCTCCAGGGATACTCGCCCCAGGCGTACGAGCAACTCGCCTCCTGGTACCGGAGGATCGGCCACGAGGACGACGCCCGACGGGTCCTCCTCGCGAAGCAGCGCCGGCGCCGCCCCACCCTCGGCCCGCCCGGCCGGCTCTGGAGCCGGCTGCTGGACGTCACCGTCGGCTACGGCTACCGCCCCTGGCAGGCCGTGCTGTGGCTCCTCGGACTCGCCCTGCTCGGCGCCCTCGTCTTCGGGCAGGGCACACCCCACGAGGTGAAGCGCGGCGAGAGCGTCCCGTTCAGCCCCCTCGTCTACACGCTCGACCTGCTCATCCCGATCGGCGGACTCGGCCAGCGCACCGCGTGGTACTGGACGGGACCCCAGCAGTGGTTCGGCTACACCCTGATCGCCATCGGCTGGCTCCTGACCACCGCCGTCATCTCGGGCATCAGCAGAACCCTCAACCGCACCTGATCCACGACCTCGGGCAGCCGGCCGGAGCACCCCGGGCGCGGTGTCCCGGCCTCCGGGCGCACCCGAGTCGAGGACACCTCCTGTCCGCCACGTCTGCCACGGTGATGACCGGGCCGCCGGTCGAGGACACCCAACCCGACCGGCGGCCGACCGTCCGACCGGCGCCCGACCGTCCGACCCGACGCCAGGAGCAGACCGCATGACCGTCCTCGGCACCCGCGCCCTCAACCGCGCCGCCCTCGCCCGCCAGTACCTGCTCGCGCGCGAGGACACGCCCGTCCGCGACGCCGTGGCGCACCTGTGCGGCCTGCAGGCGCAGGAACCCCAGGAACCGTTCACGGGCCTGTGGTCCCGGCTGAGGGCGTTCCAGCCACAGGACCTGGACGACGCACTGACCGGGCGCACGGTCGTACGCACGCACCTGATGCGCCGCACCGTCCACCTCGTCACCGCCGACGACGCGCTGGCCTGGCGGGCACGCCACGACGCCATGCTGCGCCAGCGGTCGACGGCCGCCTACCGGCGCGAGCTCGCGGGCGTCGACCTGGACGAACTCGCCGCCGCAGGAAGGGCGGTCATGGCCGACGCGCAACCCCGCACCATGACCGAACTCGTCCGGGAAGTCGAAGGCCGCTGGCCCGCGCCCCCGCGCCGCGCCCTGGGCGAGGTGCTCGTCGCCGCCCTCGTCCCGATGGCCCAGCTCCCGCCCCGCGGCCTGTGGCGCACCACCGCGGGCGTCCGCAACCTTCCCCTGGCCGCCTGGCTGGGGCGCGAGATCCCGCCGCTCTCACCCGACGAGAGCGATCCCGTCGGGCGCCGGCTCGTCCGGCGCTACCTCGCCGCCCACGGCCCCGCCGCCACCGCGGACCTCCGTGCCTGGTGCGGACTCGCCGGACTGCCCGCCGCGGTCAAGGCCGTCCGCGGGGAACTCGTCACCTTCCGCGACGAACGCGGCCGCGAACTGCTCGACCTGCCCGACGCGCCGCGCCCGGACCCGGACACCCCCGCACCCGTCCGCTTCCTCCCGGCCTTCGACAACGCGATCCTCGGCTACCAGGACCGCAGCCGCATCATCGACGACGCCCACCTCGGCCTCTCCGTCGCCGGCCGACGCGCCGTCCTCGTCGACGGACGCGTCGCCGCCACCTGGACCCTGCGCGACGAACAGCTCACCGTCACCGCGCTGCGCCCCCTGTCCGCCCCGGAACGGGACGAGGTCCACGCCGAAGCACGGGCCCTCGCCACCTTCCACGGCGCGGACCCCGACCGCGTCCGCCTCACCACCGGGACGGACTGAGCAGACGGCCTCCCCGCCTTCCCCGGGCGGCGGGCCGCCGTCCGCGGACCGCCGCGGCGCGCGGTCCGTCCGTCACGAGCCGGCGGTGGCCGTCTCCAGCGTGGTCGCCATGACCGGGCTGGTGAAGGTGTTCGTCGCGGCCCCCGAGGAGAGGTGGTAGGAACCCCACTTGAGGTAGTTGCGGGTGCCGTCCCACGTGGTGCCCCTGAAGGTGCCGGAGCCGGTCGTGAAGGACTGCTTCACCCCGTCGAACCAGAAGTCGATGGTGCCGTCGGTGCGGCCCAGGCGGATCTTCAGCGCGTAGGAGTGCCACTGGTTGTTGGCGGTCGGCGCGGTCCACAGCGTGTGGGCGACGTGCTCGGTGTCCCACTCCTGGAGGCGGATGCGCCCGGCCGTCGCGTCGATCTCGATCGGGTGGTTCGCCGTACCGGTGCTCGGCGAGCACTTGAGCTGGAAGACGTAGCGGCTGTTCGTGTCCTGGATGTCCACCTTGGACGACCAGCCGAGGTAGAAGGTGTCCCCCTCCTTCAGGTCGGGGCCGAGCGTCTCGCAGCGCTCCGCGCCCGCGGCCTGGAACGCCCGCCACACGCTGCCCTTGGCGGAGTCCTGGACGACGCCGAAGTCACCCGACGCGCACTGGACGGCGGCGAAGGAGGACGGGCCCTTGCTGGTGCTGGGGGTCCACAGGACCTTGCCCGCGGCGGCGGCCGAGCTGCTCGCGGTGACCGAACCGGCCGCGATCGCGAGCGTGGTGAGGGCCACGACTCCGACGGCGGTCCTGCGGTGGTGGGACAGAAAGGACATACCTCTCCCGGGTGGATGAGTGGCGGAAGCGGACGCCGCCCGGGCCGGCCGGCCCGAACGCATCCGTCGATTCGACCACCTGACGGCCGGTCGGGCCAGCAGGCCGACCGGCAGCGGCCCTTTCGGGCACTCCCACCGGTCGACCGCGGGCACCGGGGGCAAGGTCTCCGCGGTCACGGCGGCGGCCCCCGGGTGCCGTGGGCGCTCCCCGGTCGAGAGCGCCCTCGACCTCACCGACCCCTGCCGCTCCCGCTCCCGCTTTCGCTTTCGGAGAAGGAGGCCGGGACCGGCTTCCTCCTCCCCGGGGCGCGTTACGGGTGCGCGCGGCCGTCCTCACCACGAAGGTGGGGTGATGAGACTCATCGTGCTCCTCGAACCGGAGCTCCAGCGGGTGGCCCCCTTCGGCGGCGCCGCCGACGAGTACGTCGAGGGCGTGCGCGCCGTGCACGCGGCCGGGGCCGACCCGTCCGTGCCCGGCGCTCCCGGTGGTTCCACCCTGTGCGGTGCCGACACCCGACGGATGCAGGCCGTGGACTACCGCCCGGCCGAACCCGGCTCCTCCTGGTACCCGCCCAAGTGGCACGGGAGCGGGAAGGTCTGCCCGCACTGCGACCGGGCCGCGCACACCGGCTGACCGACCGGGACTCCACCGGTCCGGCTCCCCGGGCCCACGCCGTGGGCTTCGCCCGCACCTGTCGTCGGCCGTGGCGGGACGGCACACGGACGCGACGACGCGGGAGGCCGAGGCCACCCGGAAGGCCGCCGCGGAAGCGGTCAGCTGCGCGGCGGCGCCCCGCCGGGTTCTCCGGAGTCCTCCGTGCCCGCGTCGTACGAGGAGGTGCCCGCGTCCAGCAGGGGTTCCTGCGTCTTGAGGTGCGCGGGCGCCAGCGCTCGCAGCACGTGGTAGCCGGTGATGACGACCACGGTCCCCAGCGCGATGCCGCTGAGGCTGAAGGTGTCGGTGAACGTCATGGTGACGTTGCCGACCCCGATGATGATGCCCGCGGCGGCCGGCACGAGGTTCAGCGGGTTGCGCAGGTCCACGCCGGACTTGGTCCAGATCTGCGCGCCGAGCAGGCCGATCATGCCGTACAGGATGACGGTGATGCCGCCGAGGACCCCGCCGGGGACCGCGGCCACGACGGCACCGAACTTCGGGCAGATTCCGAACAGCAGCGCGAAGCCGGCGGCCGCCCAGTAGGCGGCGGTGGAGTACACACGGGTGGCGGCCATGACGCCGATGTTCTCGGAGTAGGTGGTGTTCGGCGGGCCGCCGAGCGCGGTGGAGAGCATGGAGCCGACGCCGTCCGCGGAGATCGCGGTGCCCAGCTTGTCGTCCAAGGTCTCACCGGTCATCTCCCCCACCGCCTTGACGTGCCCGGCGTTCTCCGCGACCAGCGCGATCACCACGGGCAGGGCCACCAGGATCGCGGACCACTGGAAGGAGGGGCCGTGGAAGGCGGGCAGGCCGATCCAGTCCGCCGTGCCCACGCCCGACAGGTCCAGACGCCAGTGGTCGGTGAGCTGTCCGCTCGCGTCCACCGAGTGGATCTTCCCGAAGATCCGGTCGAACAGCCAGGAGATCCCGTACCCGAAGAGCAGCCCGAGGAAGATCGCCACGCGCGACCAGAAGCCCCGCAGGCACACCACGGCCAACCCGGTGAACGACATCACCAGCAACGCCGTCCACTGGTCCTGCGGCCAGTAGGTCGAGGCGGTGACGGGCGCGAGGTTGAAGCCGATCAGCATGACGACGGCGCCGGTGACGATCGGGGGCATCGCGGCGTGGATGATCCGTGCCCCGAACCGCTGGACCGCCAGGCCCACCAGGAACAGCGCCACGCCCACCACGAACACGGCGCCGGTGACCGTGGCACTGGTACCGCCCTGCGCCCGGATCACCGCGGCCACGCCGACGAAGGACAGCGAGCAGCCGAGGTAGCTGGGCACCCGGCCGCGGGTCGCCAGCAGGAAGATGACGGTCGCGACGCCGGACATCATGATCGCCAGGTTGGGGTCCAGCCCCATCAGCACGGGCGCCACGAAGCTCGCGCCGAACATGGCCACCACGTGCTGGGCGCCGAGCCCTGCCGTCCGTGGCCAGGAGAGTCGTTCGTCGGGGCGGACGACCGCTCCCGGTGCGGGCGTCCGCCCGTCACCGTGCAGCTTCCAGCGCACGCCGAGGTCCATGTGGGGGTTCACTTTCTCTGTACTTCCGTGGAATCGTCCGCACCATTCTCGTGGCCGCCGGGCGTCCCGCGCGCCACCGGCCCTGCTCCTGACCTGCGCGCTCGCGCGGCACCGACGTCGGTGGGCCCTACCGGACACCCCCCGTCACGTGCGCCGTCGGACCCGTCACCCGGCACCCGTTACCGTCGCCGTCGCCCGTCCCCGTCGCCCGTCAGAGCAGGCGCGCGTTCGACCGGGGCGTGCGGCCGGACTCCCCCGGGAGCAGTTCGGCGGTGCGGTCGGCCACCTCGTGGTGCAGGGCGTCGCGCACGGCCCGGACGGCGGGGTGGGTCACCGCTTCCCGTCGCACGGCCAGCGTGATCGGCAGTCGGATGTCGACCTCGTCGACCAGCAGCCGCCGCAACCCGGCCCGATCGGCGAGGAAGGCCGGCAGCACACCGACCCCGGCACCCACCCGGGTGGCTTCGAGCTGGGCGAAGACGTTGGTGGAGGAGAACGCGGGTGTCATGCCCGGAAGATGACGTTCGATGTCGAGGTCGCCGACCTGGAGCATCGACTCGATGTAGAAGATCAGCGGATGCTCGCGCAGGTCGGCGACCTCGCCGGGGGGCCCGCACCGCGCGAGGTACTCGTCGCTGGCGTACAGCCCCAGCGCGTAGTCGGTGAGGTGCTCGGTCACCAGACGGCTCCTCGGCGGCCTGCCGATGGTCAGGGTGAGGTCGAAGCCGGCCGGTCGAAGGTTCAACTGACGGGTTGCGGTGATGAGTTCGACGTGCAGTCGGGGGTGGCGCCGGCGCACCCGGGCCAGGGCCGGGGTGGCGAAGACGGTGCCGAAGCCGTCCGGAGCGCTGACCCGGACGGTGCCGAGGAGTGACGGCGCGTCCTGACCGGACACCGCGTCGACGACGCGGACGAGGGCGTCCTCGATCGTGCGGGCGCTCGCGGAGACGGCCTTCCCGGCGTCCGTCAGGGCCCAGCCCTCCGCACCGCGTTCCATCAGCCGCACCCCGAGGCTCTTCTCCAGTGCGGTGATGCGGCGGGACACGGTGGTGTGGTCCACCCCGAGTACCTCGGCGGCGGTCACCAGACGCCCCGTACGGGCGACCGCGAGCAGGTAACGCAGGTCGTCCGCGCGGAGTCTGCGCGGATCGAGACCGCTACGGTCCGTCCGCGTGGGCGGGACCTGCGCCGGAGCCGGAGCCGGATCATCACCGACCGGGCGGGAACGGGAGCGCACGCGATCAGCGTATCTGCATTTCCGCACACCTCGTCTGCACGATTGGCGATTGAACGCACAACCTCACGGGGGTCACAGTCGAACCTTCCCGGCCGGCGTACCCGGCCGCCGTCCGTCCCCCGGTTCCTTCCGAGGTTCCTCCCCAAGTTCCTCCCAGCGTTGAGGGGTTCTCCATGGTTGCCAGCCTGTCCCTGCCACGGATCATGCGCGTCGGCCGCGGCGCCGCCGAGGAACTCGGCAACGTCATCGCGGGGCTGGGGCTGAGCCGGCCGCTCCTCGTCACGGATGCGTACCTGGTCGGAAGCGGTGCGGCGGAACGCCTTGCGGCGGCCCTGCTCAAGGCCGGACTCAGCCCGCGGCTGTTCTCCGACACCGTGCCCGACCCGACGACCGACTCCCTCGCCCCGGGACTGAAGGCTCTGCACGACCACGAGGCGGACTCGGTCATCGGGTTCGGCGGCGGAAGCCCGATGGACACCGCCAAGGCCCTCGCCCTCCTCGGCGTGCAGGGCGGTCACATGCGCGACTACAAGGCGCCGCGCGTCAACCTCGGCCCGGCGCTCCCGGTGATCGCGGTCCCCACCACCGCCGGCAGCGGATCGGAGGCGACCCAGTTCACGGTCATCACCGACAGCGGCACGGACGAGAAGATGCTCTGTCTGGGCCCCGCGTTCCTGCCGATCGCCGCCGTGGTCGACGTGGAGCTGACCATGTCGATGCCGCCCCGGCTGACCGCCGACACCGGCATCGACGCGCTCACCCACGCCGTCGAGGCGTACGTGAGCCGCAAGGCCAACCCCTTCTCCGACGGCCTCGCCCTCACCGCGATCGGCACCATCGGCCGCCACCTGCGCCCCGCCTACACCGACGGCTCGGACGTTCGGGCCCGCGAGGCCATGATGCTCGCCGCGACCCAGGCCGGCATCGCCTTCTCGAACTCCAGCGTCGCCCTCGTGCACGGCATGAGCCGTCCGATCGGCGCCCACTTCCACGTCGCCCACGGTCTGTCGAACGCGATGCTGTTCCCCGCCGTGACCGCCTTCTCGGTGCACGCGGCGCCCGGCCGGTACGCCGACTGCGCCCGTGCCCTGGGAGCCGCGACCGCCACGGACGCCGACGAGGTGGCCGCCGGGAAGCTCGTCGACGCGCTCCGCGGCCTCTGCCACGACCTGGACGTGCCCACACCCCGCGCCCACGGCATCGACCAGGAGGCCTGGACCCGCCTGACGCCCCTCATGGCCGAGCAGGCCCTGGCCTCCGGCTCCCCCGCCAACAATCCCGCCGTGCCCACCGCCGACCAGATCCAGGACCTCTACGCCGGCATCTACGGCTGATCCCTTCGCCCGGAATCCCCCGGAAACGCAAAGAACCCCCGTCCGTATCCCGGACGGGGGTTCTCCACAATGATTGTTCGGCGGCGTCCTACTCTCCCACAGGGTCCCCCCTGCAGTACCATCGGCGCTGTGAGGCTTAGCTTCCGGGTTCGGAATGT
>NZ_JAQYWZ010000282.1:0-332 GCF_036290945.1 Streptomyces sp. BE303 | reverse complement strand
GCAGACCCTAAACCAGGCCGTCGAGTCGCTCACCACCGTCCCCGCCCGCCTGCTCGGCCTCGCAGACTCGGGCGGCACGCTGGAACCCGGCAAGAACGCCGACATCGTGGGGCGCGACACCGCCTCCCCCGCCCTCGTCGCCGTCCTGCGCCGCGGCGGGGGGCGCGCCGGCGCCGACCGCGTCGCCCCGCTCGTGTCCCCCAGCCCCGCCCGGACCCGCCGGTGTCCGCCTGCGCCCGCCGGCACGGTGAGCGTGATCGTGTTCGCCCCCGCCTGGAGCGGCGGGGTTATGTACGTCGTGTACCAGGAGGCCGCCGGCTCCTTCCCCGGCG
>NZ_JAQYWZ010000281.1:0-283 GCF_036290945.1 Streptomyces sp. BE303 | reverse complement strand
TGGGTTCGTCGAAGGCGATGACTTTGGCGTCGCCGGTGAGGGCGCGCAGGATTTCGACGAGTTGGCGTTGGGCGGGGGTGAGCTGGGAGCCGAGGAGGTCGGGGTCGAGGACTTTGTCGAAGCCGAGGCGTTTGAGGTCGGTGGTGATGCGGCGGCGTAGTTCGGTGCGGTCGAGGCGTCGGCCGGTTTTGCGGGGGAGGGAGCCGGCGTAGACGTTCTCGGCGACGGAGACGTGGGGGATGATCTCGGGTTCCTGGGGGATGATGCGGATCCCGGCGGTTCG
>NZ_JAQYWZ010000280.1:0-284 GCF_036290945.1 Streptomyces sp. BE303 | reverse complement strand
AGGGAGCCGGCGTAGACGTTCTCGGCGACGGAGACGTGGGGGATGATCTCCGGTTCCTGCGGGATGATGCGGATCCCGGCGGCTCGGGCCTGGGCGGGTGAGGCCAGGTCCACCCGCTCGCCGTCGAGGACGACGTGGCCCTCGGTGGGCTGGTGGTCGCCGGTGAGGATCTTGAGGAGGGTGGACTTGCCCGCGCCGTTCTCGCCCATGAGGGCGGTGACCTGACCGGCGGGGAAGTCGAGGGTGACTCCGCCGAGGGCCCGTACCGCGCCGAACCGCTTGGT
>NZ_JAQYWZ010000279.1:0-409 GCF_036290945.1 Streptomyces sp. BE303 | reverse complement strand
GGCCGGGGGGCGGCCCGCCCACCAGAACCCCAACCCCAACCATTAACCAAACCAAACAGCCCCCCCCCCCCACACACACAAACGGAAGGTAACCAAAAAACACCAAACCTAAAAACACACCACCCCCCCCAGACGAACCACGGCCCAACGCCCCCCCCCCCTACCCCCCCCGCGCGCCCCACCCTAGCCCCCCCCCCCCCCCCCCCCCCCGCACCCCCCCCCCCCCGCCCCCCCCCCCCCCCGCCGCGGGCCCCCCCGCCCCCCGCGCCCCCGGCGGGGCCCGGCCGCGCCGCGACGACGGCAGCGGGGTGCGGGTCCCGAGGGCCGCCCAGGACCCGGGCGTGGGCCTGCGCGCCGCGCGGACGGCCGGACCCGCCGCCGTCGGGCCGGTGACCGTCAGTCCTCGTCG
>NZ_JAQYWZ010000278.1:0-22324 GCF_036290945.1 Streptomyces sp. BE303 | reverse complement strand
GCCAATCGGCGAACCATAGCTTCCTCGCCCGAATCACGGCTCTGCCGCGCCCGCAGCACCACCCCGAACCACCCACCCCTGACCGACCGAACCGTCCCTCCACCAGCACATATACCCATCCAAAGAGGAATCCAGCACTAGCCGACGCCTAGCCGCGGGGTCACGTCGTACCCTTGGGGCGGGGCGAGACGCGGAGCGGGTGAACGCGATGGATCGGAACGTCACCGATGGGCCGCCGCGGGTCATGATCTGCGGCGAGTGCCGTCAGCTGGACTGCTGGAATCCCACGTCTTTCTGCAGTTGGGACTGTTTCGACGCCCGGCCCCGCGACCCTGACAGCGTGCCGTACGCCCTCTCCCACTTCCTCGGTTTCGGGCGGTCCACCCCGCTCAATCACCCCCGCAACCCCTGACCGCGCCCGCCACCGGGGCGGTTCCGCCCGCCGTCTCGTTGGCGAGGGCGCTCGACGGGCACGGTCGAGCCGGGCACTCGAAGCCCGTCGTCGGCTCGTCGGCGCACGCACGACGCCCCCGCCGCTTCGCGGCGGGGGCCAGGAGACCGCTGTCAGAGGGTGTCGCGGTAGCCGCCGGTGGCGGTGCCGCGCTTCTCGATGAAGTGCTTGAACCGCTTGAGGTCGCCCTTCACCTGCCGGTCGAGCACCCCCATCAGGTCGGCGGCCTTCTCGGTCATGCCGCCGGGCTGGAAGTCCATCTCCATCATCACCCGGGTATGGGTGGCGTCGATCGGCTCGAAGCTGACCATGCCGGTCTGCTTCACGTCGCCGCTGGTGGTACGCCAGGCGACGTGGTCGTCGGGGACCTGGTCGACGATCTCGGTGTCGAACTCACGGGACACCCCGGCGATCTTCGTCTTCCAGTGGTTGTGCCGGTCGTCGATCTGGGTGATCTCCTCGACGCCGTCCATGAACATCGGGAACTCCTCGAACTGCGTCCACTGGTTGTACGCGGCGCTGATCGGCACGTCCACGTCGATCGATTCCTGCACCTTGCTCATCGCTGAACTCACCTTCGGATCGGTGTATCTCACGCGGTGGGCCGGGCACACACCTGCCCCGCCCACCGACCCTCATGTCGGGGGGTAGTACCGATTTCGCCCCCTGAAACGCCTCCCGGCAACCCGGCGAACCCACCTCGGACACGATCAGTGACCGCCGCATGGCGCAGGCAGGCCGCCCCGCAGCCCGCGCGGCGCGCCGCTGACGACCCCGCCGGACGGCAGGCGGTGTACAGCTGTCGGCACTCCGTCCCTACGGCGCTGTCGGGCGCGGACGGGGGGAACCGATGGCTCGCCGATGACCCGGCCACTGACCCGGTCGACGCGACCCAACCCGGCCCACGTCACCACACGTTGATCAGAGAAGCGGCCTGTGGATAGGGACCAACACGGACCGGGACGGTCTCGGTGCCTGCGATGTGAGGACGCCCCGGCACTACAACCGACCGGAGGGCCGTCCCTGCGGCGACCAGGGGGCCGGCACACTCGTCTGGAACCCCGCGTGCGGTGGCGCTGGATGTGCCACCCGAGTCCAGCCCGGACAGGCGCAAGCCCAATCCAGGTGCCTCTGGTGTCCAACATCCGGGGTCAGGCCCGTTCTCTCTCAGCTTGATGGTCGCCGCACTGGGCCGAACGTCTCCGCGAGCGCGTTCAGGCGCACCGCTACTGACGTACGGAAGAACGGCTCCGGCTCGCGCCAGGTGACGCCGAGCAGCCGTGTGATTCTGTCGAGCCGTTGCAGGATGGTGTTGGTATGCGTTCCCATCAGCCGTGCCGTGCGGGCGGGGCTCGCGTTGCACTCCATGAACCGGTGAAGGGTGGACAGCAGGTCTGTTCCGCGCTCGGCATCCCAGCATCGGACTGGGCCGATCGTTCGGTCGATGAACTGTCTTACGGCGGTGGGGTCGTGGGCGAACATGGCGGTGTACGGGAGGTAGTTATCGGCTTCCACCGCAGCGCCTCGGATGCCCAGGGCGGCGAGCACCCGGCAGCAGTCCCGGGCTGCGGAGAAGCGGACGCTGAGGTCGTTGAGCGTGGCGGCCGGGCGTGCGGCCACCGTCAGCACCTGGTCGGTGTCGGTTTCGGCGCACACGATGTTGCGGACTGTCGTCGCGGCACGCTGCGGGTCGGTCTCCGACAGGACGAGCGTCACGATGCCGTCGACCTCGCCGGCCACACCGGCAGGTGCGGCCGCTGCCTGCGCGGCCCTCAGCGTCGCACGGCGCTGATCGGGTTCCACCGTCACGACAACGACCGTACGCATGTCGTCCGGGTTCAGTCGGCGGGCTCGCAGCCGAGCGGGCAGGTTCTGGTGACGACGGATGTCGGTGCTGACCAGGTCTGCGAGGAGCTCGCCGCGCACTCGGTCTTCGGCGTAGAGGACCGCGTCCTGTTTGAGGGTGAGCAGCGCGGTGATCTGCGCGGCGCGCTCGATCGTGTGTTGCTCCATCGCTCCGAGGGTCATCGCGTCGGCACCGATGAGCAGGGCGCCGAGAACCATCTCGCCGGCGAGTACGGCGGCGGCCGCGTGGAAGTCCTGTTCCGGCGGTGTCAGCAGAGTGCAGCGTCCGGAGCGCCGGCTGTCTGCGATCGCCGATCGGACAGCGGGCGTGTCGATCACCGTGGCCGCGGGGCGCTCATGGGACGAGGCGAGCACGGTGTGGTTCTCGTCGATGATGACGACCGGACGTTGCAGTGCCGCGCTCAGGGTCCGCGCGACATCGGTGGTTCCGCCTCCGCGCAGTACTGCAGCGGTCAGTTCCTCATGCATCTGGCCGGCTCGTTCCATCGCCTCAACGTGTTCGGTCAGCGCGGCGTTCGTGCGCTGTGTCTCGTTGGCGGCGTCCCGGGTTCGGTTGAGCAGACGAGCCGATTGCAGGACGACGGCGACGTTGTCGGCGAACGCCGACAACAGGGCCACCTCCTCCGGGGAGAAGGCATGCTCAACTCGGTTGGCGGCGAAGAGTACGCCCAGTACGTGGTCGCTGGCGATGAGCGGGACTCCGAGGATGGAGACGAGGCCTTCGGCGCGGACGGCGCTGTCGATGTTGTCGGCGTGAGGCACATCGTGCAGGTCCTCGTAGCGTGAGGTCCAGTGGGGAGCGCGGGACTCGACGATCTTGCCGGCCAGGCCGATCTCGGGCGGGACCCTCAGGTGATGGAAGGACGGGGCGACCGCTCCCGCGGTGGAACGGACCCGCAGTTCGCGCGAGGTCTCGTCGAACTCCGACAGGTAGGTGACATCGGTTCCGGCGAGGCTGTGTGCGCGCCGTACGAGCCGGTTGATCAACGAATCCACATCGTGAAGCTCGGCGAGGTCCCGTGCGCTGGAGAACAGCGCGGACAGTTCCTGTCCGCGCCGCTGCAACCGGACCATCGCGCCTTGGATCTCCCGGACTCGCTGGCTCACTTGCGTGACCGCGGCGGCGTCGAGCCGCTCACAGAGCAGCGCGGCCACGGCGTCCCGGTCTTCCGGTCGGCCTTTTGCAGCGAGATCGAGCAGCGCCAGGACGGAATGCACCGAAATGCCGGGCTGCCGCGATGCTTCGGCGTCCCGCGGTACCGGACCGGTTGGCGGGGTGGTGGCCGCGGCGCCGTTCGATGCGTCCGTCGGCGGCGGAGAAGCCTTCATGCGTGCCATCCTGTGCGAATCGTCCACCAGGAATCGGCATTATGAGTGCTCATCGTACGTATGGGCCACCACAGAGGACATTTAGAGTCGCTCTTGTAACAGCGGCGTCATCCACGGGATACCCACTGGACGCACATTCCACGGCGCGACGGCCTCTGGACGGCCGGTGCCTCCCCCTCGCAACCCGGTAACCGAGCCATGTACGCCGGTGCACGACGGACCCGGGCCCGCCGCGAGAGCGTCGCTGTCCGCCCCCCTTCCTCCCTGTGTCCCACCATTCCCGTCCCTACGAGCCGCTTGCTCACCCCGTTGGGACCTGTCAGATCCGTTGAAGTGGAAGAGAACCCATGACAGTCAACAGCCGGCTTCCCGGTATGAGGGACCTGCCGATCCGAGAGCGCCGTGTCCGCGTCGCACAGGCGACCGCAGTGGAACCGAAGAGCCTGGACGTGCTCGATCCCGAGCGCGGACTGACCATCGAGCAGGCCGACCACATGGTCGAGAACGCGATCGGCGTCCTGGGCATCCCGCTGGGCGTGGCGACCAACTTCATCGTCAACGGCCGCGACCATCTGGTCCCGATGGCCACCGAGGAGCCGTCGGTGATCGCCGCCGCCAGCAACGCTGCCCGGATCGCGCGCATCACCGGCGGATTCGTCACCTCAGTCACCGAACCGCTCATGCGGGCCCAGATCCAGCTCCTCGATGTCGCTGATCCGCACGCAGCCCGGCTGCGGCTGCTCGAAGCCCGTGGCGAAGTCATCGCGCTGGCCAACGAGCAGGACCCCCGGCTCGTCCACGTCGGCGGGGGTGTCCGCGACGTGATCGTGCAGCTGGTCGAGACTCCGGCCGGCACGTACGTGGTGCTGCACCTGATCGTGGACGTGCGCGACGCGATGGGTGCCAACACGGTCAACACCATGGCCGAGGCGATCGCCGACCGGGTCGCCGAGATCGCCCGCGGCCGGGCACTGCTGAGGATCCTCAGCAACAAGGCCGACCTGCGCCGGTGCCGGGCGCGTGCCGTCTTCGACGCCGCCGCGCTCGGGGGAGGCGAGGTGGTCGACAACATCCTGCATGCGGCAGCCCTGGCCGTCGCCGACCCGTACCGGGCCGCCACCCACAACAAGGGCATCCTCAACGGCATCACCGCCGTCGTCCTGGCCACCGGAAACGACACCCGCGCCGTCGAGGCCGGAGCCCACTCGCACGCGATCGACCGACACGGCAGGTACACGTCTCTCTCGCACTACGAGAAGGACACCGACGGCAACCTCGTCGGCACCCTGGAACTGCCTCTCGCCGTCGGTCTCGTCGGCGGGGCCACCAAAGTACACCCGGTCGCGCGGGCCGCCGTGGCGATGCTCGGCGTCACCACGGCCGGCGAACTCGGCGAAATCATCACCGCCGTCGGCCTGGCCCAGAACCTCGCCGCGCTGCGCGCCCTCGCCACCGAGGGCATCCAGCGCGGACACATGTCCCTGCACGCCCGCAACATCGCCATCACCGCCGGCGCGACCCCCGACGAGCTGCCCCTCGTCGTCGACCGGTTGACCGGCGACCGACTCGTACGCGGCGAACACGCCGAACAGGTGCTCGCCGAGCTGCGGGCCGACCGAGAGGCAGGCATCCGATGAACCACACCGGCCCACCCCCCTCCCACCAGGAGGACCCGGTCTACGTCGAGGTGTGGAACGACACCGTCGACCCGCGCCACCTCTCCGCGTCGCTGCTGCTGGGAATCGCGTTCGGACTCCCGCTCTTCCTTCTCACACGCGCTCTTCTGCGCGGCCGACTGGACACCGCCGCCCTCGCGGACGGCTACGCCCTGCTCGTGGGACTGGCCGCCTGCGTGGCGGCGGGCGCCGTGTGCGTACGCCTGTTCCCGCCCAAGCGCCGCTTCACCAACGACGCCGAGGCGTCCTCAGCACTGCGACGCGCCGCCCTGGCCGAATCGGCCCGGGACTCCGACACCACGACGCCCGACCGGCTGCCCGCAGCCGTACGGGCCGAGCTGACCGAGCTCGGCCTGCTGGATCCCGACGCGGCGCACGATGCCGCGACAGAGCCTGTGGAAGGGACTGAATCACGATGATCACCGACCTGCTCTGGGCCCTGGCCATGGGCCTGACCGGCGCCCTCGTCTTCGCGGGGATAGGCCTAGTCTCCGGCACCGACGAGACCTCGACGCTCGGCCCCCTCACCCTGCTGGTGGTACTGCTCGGCGTCCCACCCGCCGGTGTGATCACCTTCTTTCTCGCGAGCGCGATCGCCAAGCACATGACCCACGCGATCCCGACCACGCTGCTGGGCATCCCCGGCGACACGACCGCCGTGGCACTCCTGGACGACGCGTGGGCGATGCGACGCATCGGCGCCCCGCACGTCGCCCTGCGCAAGGCCCTGGCCGGCGGACTGCTCTCCGCCGCAATCGCCGTCCCGATCGCGGTCGGCGTGGCCTCACTGCTCGCCCCGTTCGCCGAGCCCGTGAAGGAGATCGTGCCGTACGTGTTCGTGGCGGTCGCCCTCGTCGTCGCGTACTTCTCGCCAGGCCGGTGGGCCGCCATCGCGGGGCTGGCTCCGTTCACGCTCGTCATCGCCGCGCTGAGCCGCTTCGCCAAGGACGTGCTGGACAAGCCGCTGAGCATCAGCTTCTTCCTAGGCATCGCGATCGGGCCGCTGGTCATCGACCTGCTCATCGCCGCCTCCCGCTCCGGCCGCGGCGCACTGCCGCGCAGCGCGGGCAAGGAATTCTCCCTGGCTCCAGAAGCCGTTGCCCCACCCGGATGGTTCCCCAATCCGTTCAAGGTGCTGACGCGCGGACAGACCGCCGTGACCGGGGCGATCGCAGCGGTGACGTCGACGACGTTCATGCTCAGCCCGGTCGCCACCGCCGTGATGGCAGGTGAAGCCGTCGGCTCACGCATCAAGCACCCCTACCAGCGTCTGAGTACGCTTATGGCGGTCAAGAACGGCACGACGGAGTCGACGTACATCGCCGAGACGCTGATCCCCCTGATCGCCTTCGGCCTGCCGCTCAGTCCCGTCGCCGCAGGCCCTGCCGCCGCGCTGTTCAACGCTCCCCCGGTCTTCACCGTCAAAGGCCAGGTGCACAACCTGCACACCCTGCTGACCTCCTGGCAATTCCTGGTCTTCGGCCTGCTCGCCGTTGCCATCGTCGCGACCGTCATCTATCCGCTGGCCATGCGCCACGCCCGCCCCACCAGCGCATGGGTAGCCCGTCGCATCAGCCACGAGGCGCTCATCGGGGCGTTCGCCGGACTGATCTGCGTGGTGGCCTGGTACGAAGGCGGCGTTCTTGGGCTGCTCGTCACCGTCAGCGTCGGCGCACTGGCGGGAGCATTCCACCGCCTGCTCGGTATGACCTCCGGCGCCCAGTACATGGCCTTCTACGTGGCCACCCTCTCCGTCCCCCTCCTCATCAGCTGACGCCGTGACCACCCGGACTCGGAACACGCTGCCTCGCATCACCCGCGGACACGGGCTGCCGGAAAAGGTCCGCATCTACGAGGTGGGCCCTCGCGACGGCCTCCAGTCGGAGGCCGCCCGCGTCCCCACCGCCGTCAAGGCCGAGTTCATCCGGCGGCTCGCCGGTGCGGGCCTGACCGTCATCGAGGCCACCAGCTTCGTGTCCCCGCGGTGGATACCCCAACTCGACGACGCACACGAGGTGCTTGCCGCCGTGGGAGCACTCGGGGGCATCCGGCTCCCGGTACTGGTCCCCAACGACCGCGGCCTGGACCGCGCGTTGGCCGCCGGCGCCCAGGAGATCGCCGTCGTCGCCAGCGCAACCGAATCCTTCTCGAAGAACAACCTGGGTCGGTCCGTGGATGGCGCGCTGGCAATGCTCGAGCCCGTCATCCACCGGGCCCGCGCCGCGAACCTGCCGGTGCGTGGCTACGTTTCCATGTGCTTCGGCGACCCCTGGGAGGGAGAAGTCCACCCGCGGCAAGCCGCCACGGTCGCCTACCGGCTGGTCGACATGGGCTGCACCAGCTTGTCCCTGGGCGACACCATCGGCGTGGCGACCCCCGGACACGTCCTGGAACTGCTGGAGGCAATCCATGCGTTCGACATAGCCGGCGAGCGGATCGCCCTGCACTTCCACGACACCTACGGACAGGCGCTCGCCAACGTGCACGCCGCGCTGACCGCGGGCATCACCGAGTTCGACAGCTCCGCCGGAGGCATCGGCGGATGCCCGTACGCACGCGGTGCGACCGGCAACCTCGCCACCGAGGACCTGCTGTGGATGCTCACCGGCCTCGGCATCGACACCGGGGTCGACCTGTCGGCCCTGGCTGCCATCAGCCGGTGGATGGCCGAGCACCTCGGCCGCCCGAGCCCTTCCCGCGTTGTGACCGCCCTCGCCAACCGGGCGCCTGCCACGACGGACCGCGCCGTCCCGGTGGACGGAGACTGATCCCCGTCTGAACTTCCGCCTTGGAGCCCGCCGCCAAACACGCCCTGAGCGCCACGGGGATCGGATGCGGCTTCGGGGACGGTCCGACCGTCGGTCTCACCGTGCGGATCCTGGCGTGGGTCGCCATGGCAGCCGGCGATCGCGGCGGGGCCCGGTGCTCACCGGCGTGTTCCTGGGTGTCCAGCGGAAGACAGGCCTGACCGACCATGTCCCGGTCGTATGCGACGACACCACCGATCGGCTGAGGGCCGCAGCCACGACCTCCTGTCGTATGAGGCCTACGCTGCCGCCGGCTTCGACGGCCTGCGCGAGAGATCGCGTCGACCCAAGACCAGTCCGACTCGGCTGCCCGCCACCGTGGAGGCCCTGGCCTGCGAGGGTTGTCGTCGGGTAGTGACGGTTCATGATCCCTGCGGTATCCCGTTGTGTGAGGCATCCGGAGGGTGAGGGCCTGACCGCTGAGCGTCGGGCATTCCGCGCATGGTTTCGCGGACGAGCGGTGCACGCCGGCCCGGGTGCAGAGCGTGATCCACCGACGGCTGCGGCTCAGTCTCTCGGTCCCGGGTAGCCACGGCCCCACCCGGCGCAGCGCGTCGATCACCGGCCCGTGCGGCAGGGCTGGCGGAGGGGATGGCAGCCCATGATCTGCACGCGAAGGCCCGGCCCACCGAGCTGATCGCCGACGCCTCGGCGATCAGCTCGGTGGGGTGCGAACCCCGCTTCCCCCGGTTCCGTCGGGCACCACCACCGGTGGGTAGATCTTGACGCTCCCGCTGAACCTCTGACATCTTGGCAAAAGTTGCTTAACGTTAGTTGATTAAAGTCATTTTCAAGCAGAATCCATGCTTTTTCATGCGTCCTTCCAGCCAGAGCGGCGACGGCAAGGGCTTGTGGTCCTGGCCCCGGCCCCGATCACGCTCGCCGACGTGGCCCACGACCCGGTGGTGGAGGGACCGGCCCACACCGGGCGTGTTCACGGCGGTGGCGGTCACCACCGCCACCGGCGCTCCACCGCGACGGCCACACCCGCCCGGCCGACGGGAACGAGTTCCGCCGCAACAGAACCGGCGGACGCACCGCCATAGCGCCTCGCTGCCCCCTGACCTCGAACCCCGGCACCCGTGTCGACTGCTGAAAGTGACGGACATGCGCCTGTTCCCCAGACCTCCCCAGACCTCCTTGGGCACCGCGGCTCCGGTCGTGCGCACTCCTGGATCGGCCCAGGGCCCCACGCGGCACGGCCGGTTACCCGGGACGATTCGCGGCGCGCATCTAGACCAGGTGGGCGTGTCGCACACGGGTTCCGCTTGTCCCTGCTCCACGGCCCGGGCTCGTGGCCTCCGCTCGTCGACTCAGTCGCGGGAAGGACGGCCGTGAAGGCCAGGAACGTGCGGCCCGCAGGTGCGGCTGCCGTGTTGGCCGCCGCGATGGCGTTCGGTTCAGGCTCCGTCCAGGCTGCCGCGTCGACCCCGAAGGCGGCGTACGACGGCCTGTCCAACAGCCTGACGAGCTACCAGCTCGCACCCGGAGTCATCATGAACGTTGGGTCCGCCGACGACCCGTCGCCCAACCCGTCGCAGGTGCACGGCGTCCTGGGCATGCCGTCGGGGCCCGGCCCTCACCCGGTCGTCCTCGTTCTGCACGGCGCCCATCCCGTATGCGTGTGGCCAGGCGTGACGCCGGGGACAGCCCGGCATCCGGTCACCGCTCGATGGCCGCTGGTGTGCGCACCGCCGGGTACGAGGAAGGCTGACAGTCCCGGGTTCGGTCCGTCCTACATGCGCCTTGACACAGGCCTGTCCCACGTGGTGGAGGCATTGGCGCGTGAGGGGTTCGTCGCGGTTTCCGTCGACGTGGTGAGCGCCCAGGCCGCCTGGGCGGGTGAGCCCGACTCGGGCAGGGGCTATAGCCAGCTGATCGACGCGCACCTCGGACTGCTGGCCGACCTGAACAGGGGTGTCATGCACGGCCTGCGGATCCCCGGAGTGAAGGGGCGGATCGACACGGGCAGGGTCGGGCTGGTCGGACACAGCCGCGGGGGCGGATACGTCCTGTCCGGTGCGGCGGCCGCACGGCCGGGGCTGTTCGCCGTCGTCGCCGTCGAACCGGAACTCAGCGACACGGCCGCGCACACGGTCCCGGTCCTCACCATCCGCGGTACCTGCGACGAGGACACCGGCCCCGCCGCCGGCCAGGACTGGATGAAGGAACTGGCCATGTCGCACTCCACCAGGGTCGCCGTCGACGCCGTTCTTGCGGGCGGGGGCCATGCGATGCTCAACACCAACCTCGACCCGGCCCTCGCCGCCGCAGCACAGGCCTGCCCCGGTGGCGCGGTCGCCGACCCGGCGGCCGCGCGCGACCAGGTCGGCCAACTCGGCGCGGCATTCATGGCCCAGGCCCTCCGCAAGGCAACCCACTACACCCTGCCGACCGTGGACGGCCAGATCACCGGCCGCAACCTCGTCGAGAACGGCCCCGCCGCCACCTTCCGCCCGGCTGGCGGCGCCGGCTACACCGACCCGCTCGCCATCCGCACCACCACCTCCGGGAACCGGCTGCTGCCCGCTGTCCCCAAGGGGCTCAAGATCAACAGGACCGGCGACATGGGAGCGGTTGAAGGCGGGCCGCCGACGTGACAGATCGAGGCCGCCCGGCTGCGGACCGAGGGCGAGCGCCGCCGCCGCGTGGCCGGGTGCCCCACCGGCGGGAGAGCGCCTCGATCAGCGCGACTCGGGCCCCAGGGTGGCGCCGGAGCTGACCCAGGAGGTCTTCTCGCACGGTTTCACCACGAAGGCCGCCCAGGAGGGCGAGCGCGGCATCGGACCGGCGCTCACCCGGTTCGTCTGCCAGCGACGCGGCGGCGAGGTCGCGGTGACCAACACCGCCGACGGCGCCATGTTCACCGCGCGGATGTCCGTCGGCAGCGCCGTCCGTACGGCACCGGAAGGCCCCCCGATGATCGACGTCCTGGTCGTCGACGACGACTTCATGGTGGCCGGCATCCACCTGGCCTTCGTCGACCGCGTCGCCGACGACGACTTCGTCAAGTCTTTCCGGGTCGTCGGTACGGCGAACACCGGCGAGCAGACGATCGCGGCGGTCGCCGAGCTGCTCCCCGACCTGGCCCTCCTCGACCTCTACCTCCCGGGCATGTTCGGCCTGGACGTCATCCCCCGGCTGCGGGCCGCCGGGCACGACTGCGACGTCATGGTGATCAGCGGTGCCGGGAGCGCCGGGTCCGCCGAGGACAGGTATAGGGGCAGGTAATTCCACGCTGCCCCGGACGGCCCAACCGGGCGAGACTCAACTGCGCCCCCACGCTCGGGCACTGTGCACGGGCCCGGCGAAACCCTCGTCGGTTCCCTGTCAGGCCCGCAGTTCCCCGTCTCCCCCCGACCCACCACTTATCGAGGTGAAATGACTGACAGTCGCATAGCCGTCAGGACGGGCCGCCCGTTGGCGTCCGTACTGACGCTGCTGGCGCTCGTCGCCGCGCTCCTGGGGGGATCCCTCGCGTCGTCGCCACCGGCCGCCGCTGCGGATCACAGGATCGCCTGGCGCTACTACCACACGGACAGTCCATCCGTTCGTGCGACCAACTATCAACAAATGATCACCAGCCTGCGAGCCACAGCCAGTTCCTATCGTGGCTCCGTGCAGCGCACGGGGCAGGGCAACATCGCGCTCGTCGTCACCTTTGGCGACGACGAACACCTTAATCTCTTCTTCAGCGCAGAGAACATGTACCTCATTGGATTCGAATCCTGGGGTTCGAACACTCCCGCATACGCATTCCGCGAATCCATCGAGCGGGTCCGCCAGCTCACCGGCGGGCGCCCGGTGATCGCGCTGCCCATGGGATCCGACTATCCCGCCCTGGAACGAACGGCAGGCGTGGGCCGCGGTGAACTGCGCTACGGCTCCGAGTCGATGCTTATGGCACTGACCGGCCTTCGCGCCTACCAGGGCGGCGCGACCGGTGTCACCAATCCGCAGCTCGCCCGCGCCGCCCTCCAGGTCGCCGCGATGACTGCCGAAGCTGCGCGCTTCCATCACATTTCGGAGTTCATGGGCAATCAGGTGGGCGCGCCGTCCCCAGGGAATCCGCTGCCCGCCGACTACCTCGTGGAGGAGAACAACTGGGGCCGGCTCTCCAACTACGCAGCCCGCCTGAGTCAGGACCCCACCCACGAATCGGAGGTGATCGGCCCACGGCGCTACAGCTCCTTCCAGGACGTCTCACTGGTGCTGGCGATAGCCCTTTCGAGCGCCATCGACCGCACCTGCAAACGGTCGGTACAGTCGCCGACCACGATCGGGGGTGGTTCCCTCGGAGGAGAGCTGTCCGACAGTCCGACGGCGGTCAGCCAGGCACCGAACAGTCTTGACGTCTTCGTCCGAGGCTCGGACGGCCATCTGTACAACAAGCACTACAACGGCGTGTCCTGGCACGACTACCTCGATCTCGGTGCACCGACTGGCGGCGGGATCGTCGGAATCCCCGCGGCGGCGTCGCCGGAGAACGGTCGCCTCGACGTGTTCGTCCGCGGATCGGACAACGCGCTCTGGCACAAGTGGTACGTCAACGACACCTGGTCCGCGTGGGAATCCCTCGGCGGATCCCTGGCCGACAGTCCGACGGTGATCAGCCGGGGGCCCGGGAACCTCGACGTCGTGATCCGGGCAACCGACCAGGGCGTGCGGGTGAAGAGCTGGCAGTCCGGAAGTCCCTGGACGGACTGGACGGTCCTCGGCGGCAGTCTGCGCGGCGTGCCCGCGGTGGTGTCGCCGGAGAACGGACGCCTCGACGTGTTCGCCCGAGGATCGGACAACGCGATCTGGCAGAACAAGTACGTCAGCGGCGCCTGGTCCGGCTGGCAGTCCCTCGGCGGTTGGCTGACCACCGATCCTGTAGCGGTGCCCCTGGAGCACGGAGGGGTGGAGGTGTTCGCCCGCGGATTGGACAACGCGCTCTGGCACAAGTGGGCCGTCAACGGCACCTCGTCCAGTTGGTTGTCCTTCGGCGGCTCCCTGGCCGACCGTCCGACGGCGGTCACTCAGGCACCCGGCAGTATCGACGTCTTCGTCCAGGGCTCGGGCAGAGACCTGCGGGCGAAGAGCTGGGCGACCGGCAGGGCCTGGACGGACTGGCGGAGCTTCGCCGGCGATCTGCGCGGTGTACCCGCGGTGGTGTCGCCGGAGAACGGGCGCCTCGACGTGTTCGTCCGCGGGTCGGACAACGCGCTCTGGCACACGTCGTACGTCGAGAACAGCACGACGGGATGCGGCCGGCTGCAGCACGACGAGCTGTGATGCCACGTCAGCCCCGGCGATGAACCGGTGACCGTTTCGACCGGTCGTCAGAGCTGAACAGGGCTGGAGCGCCCGGCGGTCGTGACGACCGCCGGGCGCTTCGCCGTTGGCGTCCCGGAACCAACCGTCCGATGGAGCCTGTCCGGCGGTGCGCGGCGGTGTCGCCTCGAATGACGTCGGCCAGGTCGCGCGCCACCGCCGGCGGGCACCGCACTGTTTGACGGCCCCGGAGTTCCGGTCTCCAGGCAACTGGTCCGTCTGCTCCTTCGCTGTCGGTCGGCCCCTTTCCCGTCTGCTCCACCGTCTACCCGAAGTGCGGTGTGTACATGGCTGCGGGTGGTGCGGTGGTGTTGACGGGGGTGGTGAGGATGGATCCTGCGAGGGCGGGGTTGGTGGTGAGGCCGTGTCGGGCGGTGGTGATGAGGAGGGTGCCGGTGGGGGTGAGGCAGACGGAGGTGGGTTGGGGGGTGGGGAGGTGGATGCGGTTGGTGAGGGTGCCGTCGGGGTGGTAGCGGTGGATGGCGGAGCCGCCCCAGAGGGCGACCCAGAGGTGGTGGTCGTGGTCGACGGTCATGCCGTCGGGGGCGCCGGCGTGGCCGGTGCGGGTGAACTTCTCGCGGTGGGTGATGGTGCCGTGGGTGTCGAGGGTGCAGCGGTGGATGGTGCGGGTGGCGCTGTCGGCGAGGTAGAGGGTGTGGCCGTCGGGGGTGAAGGCGGGGCCGTTGACGATGGTGAGGCCGTCGAGGACGTGGTGGACGGTGCCGTCGTGGTCGGTGCGGTAGAGGTTGCCGGCGCCGGGGGTCGCGTCGTAGGCCATGCTGCCGGCCCAGAACCTGCCGTGGGGGTCGCAGACGCCGTCGTTCATGCGGACGGGGACCCGGGCGCGGTCCTCGGGGCGGGCGAGCCAGTCGGTGGTGCCGTCGGGTGCGATCAGGGCGATACCGGTGCCGGCGGCGGCGATCCAGTGTCCGGGGCGGCCGGCGACGGGGGCGACGGCGCCGAGGGGGACGGGCAGGCGCAGGAGTTCACGGGCGCGGACGGGGGCGGGGGTGGGTGCGGGTGCGGGGGTTTCGAGGAGGCGGCCGGTGAGGATGTCGGTGAAGACGAGGCGGTCGTCGACCCAGCGGGCGCCTTCGGCGAGTTCGTGGGTGCCGCGGGCGTGGACAGTGATGCGGGGGGCGGTGTCACGGATGGGGGGCATGGGGGTCCTCGGGGTCAGCGCAGGGTGGTGCCGGCGGGGGTGTCGAGGAGGGTGAGGTCGGTGCGGGTGGGCAGGCCTTCCCAGTCGCCGCGGGTGGCGACGGCGAACGCGGCGGTGGCGGTGGCGCGGTGCAGGCGCTGTTCGGCGGTGAGGCCGTCCAGGACAGCGGAGAGGTAGCCTGCGACGAAGGCGTCCCCGGCGCCGATCACGTCCACCACGGGCACCGACCGGGCCGGGGCGTGGTGGGTTCCGTCGCGGCCGGTGGTGACGCTTGCGCCGTCGCCGCCGCGGGTGATGACCACCTCGCGGGTGCCCTGGGCGAGGAGGGTGGCGAGGGTGTGCTGCTCGTCGAGGGCCGGGTCGGGGGCGAGGAGGTGGAGTTCGTCGGCGGAGGCGATGAGGATGTCGGCGTGGCGGGCCAGGGGCAGCAGGGTTTCGCGGGCCTGCTGGTGGGTCCACAGGCGGGCGCGGTGGTTGACGTCGAGGCTGACGGTGACGCCGAGTGCGCGGGCCCGGGTGGCGGCGGTGAGGACGGCCTGGGCGGCGGTGGGGCTGAGGGCGGGGGTGATGCCGGTGAGGTGGAGGATGCGGGTGCCGGCGGTAAGGGCGGTGAGGACGTCGTCGGGGTGGAGAGCGGACCCGGCGGAATGCCGGCGGTAGTAGTGGACGGTGGCGAGGTCACCGATGCCGTCCTCGCGCACCAGCAGACCCGTGGGCCGCCCCTGGGTGTCGGTGCGGGCGTGGGTGGTGTCGACGCCTTCGGCGCGCAGGGTGCGCAGGACGAGCGCGCCGAACGGGTCGTCGCCCACCCTGCCGACCCAGGAGGCACGGTGGCCGAGGCGGGCCAGGCCGATCGCGACGTTGGCCTCCGCGCCCGCGACGGACAGTTCCATGGGCGGGGCGAGCCTGATCGGGCCGGTGGCGCGCAGTACGGCCATCGCCTCCCCCACGGTCACCACATCGGGAACCGCGGTGCCGACCTCGGGGGCGGTGGGGATGGTGGTCATGCGGTCACCGCCCGGGTGAGGGCGGTGCGCCACTGCGCGGCGCGGGTGCGCAGCGCGGCCTGGTCGCCGCCGTCGGCGGCGTCGCCGACCAGGGGCGAGCCGGCTCCGACGGCGACGGCTCCGGCGGTGAGGTAGGCGAGGGCGGCGGTGGCGTCGATGCCGCCGACGGGCACGAACGGCACGTCCGGGAACGGGGCGCGTAGCGCGTTCAGGTAGGCGGGGCCGCCGAACAGGGCGGGGAAGAGCTTGACGGCGAGGGCGCCGTGAGCGGTCGCCGCGATGACCTCGCCGGGTGTCAAAGCCCCCATCAGCACCGGCAGTTCGGGCAGGCCTGCGACGAGGCCGGGGGTGACGAGGAAGGCGGCGCCCGCGTCGGCGGCCCGGGCGGCGTCCTCGACGCTCAGGACCGTCCCGGCGCCCAGCAGAGCGTCGGGGCCGAGCTCGCGGCGGGCCTGTTCGATCACCCACAGCGCGTCGGTGGTGGTCAGGGACACCTCGGCGGCCGTGATGCCCTCCTCGGCGAGGGTCAGCACGGTCCGCAGGGCGGCGTCACGATCCCGCCCCCGCACGATGGCGAGGGTGCGGAAGGGCAACTCGGTCAGATTCATGGGGCGCTCTCGTCACAGGGGAGGGGGTTCGGGTGGCGGTGATCTCGAGTTCCCAGCGCAGTTCGCCGTCGGCGGGGACGGTGGCGGCGTCGTCCTGTCCCGCCTCCGCGAGGTCGAAGACGGCTCCGAGCATGGGTTCGACGCCGATGCTGCGGTAGGGAGCGGCGGTGGGGTAGCCGTGGAGGTTGCGCCACAGAGCCACGGACAGGGGGACGTCGGCGTCGGTGCGCAGGGTCAGGCGGAGCGTGTCCGGTCCGTCGGTGACGGAGATGTCCGCGCAGTGGGTGAGGATGGCGCCCACGGCGGTGCCGTCGTCGGGGCCGAGCCGGTCCAGAGGCAGTCCGAGCGGTGCGGGCCAGTGCCCGGTGAGGTGGGGGGTGTCGTCGGGCCAGGGTTCGTCGATCAGGTGGGCGGCTTCGGGAAAGACCCGGGTGGCCGTTCCCACGGGCGCGGTGAGGTGGGCGCCGGGGGTCACGTCGAGCAGCGCGTGGGCCGCCCAGAGAAAGCGGTACCCGGGATTCGCCGACAGGTGGTAGGAGGCGGACAGTGCCCCCGCCGGGTTACGCCGCAGACTGCGACGCAGGACGAAGTCGGGGTGGTCGAGGACGTCGGCGTCGGCGTCGCGCTGCCAGGGCCGGGACCAGGCGTCGCCGTGGTCGGGGTTGCCGCGGATGGTGGGGACGCATTCCTCCAGGCCGCCGGCGTCGACGAACGGATCGCCGGGCCGGACGGTGTCACGGGCGGGGGCGCGGCGGTGCCAGAGCCATTCGCGTCCGCCGCCCCGAAGGCTGGTCCACCGTCCGCCGTGGTCCGGGTCAGTGGTGGCGGTGAGGGGGATGTGGGTCACCATTCCGCGAACGATCCGTCGTCGTGGTGCCAGAGGGGGTTGCGCCAGCGGTGCCCGGTCTCGGCGGCGCGGCGTACGGCGTCCTCGTCGATCTCGATGCCCAGGCCGGGGCCGGTGGGAAGCTTCGCGTACCCGTCGGTGAAGCGGAACGGCTCGGTGTCGACCAGGTAGTCGAGGAGTTCGTTGCCGCGATTGTAGTGGATGCCCAGGCTCTGTTCCTGGATGAGGAAGTTCGGTATCGCGAAGCCGAGCTGGAGGCTCGCGGCGAGCGCGATCGGGCCGAGGGGGCAGTGGGGGGCCATCGCGACGTCGTGGGCCTCGGCGAGGGCGGCGATGCGGCGGACCTCGGAGATGCCGCCCGCGTGCGAGACGTCGGGCTGGGCGACGGCGATGCCGGTGGGCAGGACGTCGCGGAAGTCGGCACGGGAGTAGAGCCGTTCGCCGCAGGCGAGGGGCACGGTGGTGGAGTCGACGAGCCGGCGCAGGTCGCGGGCGTGTTCGGGCAGAACGGGCTCCTCCACGAACAGGGGGTGCAGCGGTTCCAGCAGAGGCAGGACGCGGCGGGACATGGCGGTCGACATCCGGCCGTGGAAGTCGATGGCGACGTCATGGTGGTCGCCGATGGCGTCGCGTACCGCGGCGACCCGGTCGACGACGGCCTTGGTCTGGGCGGGCGTGTCGATGGGCCGCATCTGCGCGGAGCCGTTCATCTTGACGGCGGTGAATCCGGCCTCGACCTGTTCGCGGGCGAGTTCCGCGACGTGGGCGGGGCTGTCGCCGCCGATCCACGCGTACATCCGCAGCCGGTCCCGGACGGGTCCGCCGAGCAGCTGGTGGACGGGGGCGCCGTAGGCCTTGCCCTTGATGTCCCACAGGGCCTGGTCGATGCCGGCGACGGCGCTGGACAGGATCGGGCCGCCACGGTAGAAGCCACCCTTGGTGAGCACCTGCCAGTGGTGCTCGATCCGCAGCGGGTCCTCGCCGACGAGGTGGTCGGCGAGTTCGTGGACGGCGGCGCGGACGGTGGCGGCGCGGCCCTCGACGACGGGTTCGCCCCAACCGGTGACGCCTTCGTCGGTGGCGATCTTCAGGAACAGCCAGCGCGGGGCGACGGGGAATGTCTCCAGTGAGATGATCTTCATTCGGATGTCCCCTGGTCCGGTGCGTGTATCAGGTCGAGGTCGGCGGTGGCCTGCGCGAGCAGGTGTTGTACGGCGTGTTCGGCGGCCTGCGGGTCGCGGGCGCGGACGGCGTCCATCACGGCACGGTGGGCGGGCACGGGGTCGGCCCAGTGCTCAGCGCTGTGGACAAGGTGGTCGCGAACCCGCAGACCGGCCTCGATCACCACCTCCATGCGGGTCAGTAGCTCGTTGTGGGCCGCGGCCAGCAGGGCGCGGTGGAACGCGAGGTCCGCCTCCACGGCGGCGTGAGTGTCGTCGCCGGCCGCGGCCATCCGTTCCAGGGCGTCGGCGAGGTCGGCGAGGTCGGCCTCCTCACGGCGCTGGGCGGCGAGGCGGGCGGCGGCAGGCTCCATGATCGAGCGGACCTCGCCCAGGTTGGCCAGGAAGCCCTTGTCGGGGACACCGGTGCCCTGCCAGCGCAGCAGGTCGGCGTCCAGGAGGTTCCAGTCCGCGCGGGGCCGAACGAAGGTGCCGCGCTTCTGCCGTGATTCGATGAGGCCCTTAGACGCCAGGACCCGCAACGCCTCGCGCAGGACCGTCTTGCTGACCCCGATCTCCTGCTCCAGCTGGTCCGGGTGCAGGAGTGAGCCGGGTGCGTGGGTGCCGCTGACGATCCGCCCGCCGATGATGTCGATGATCTGTTGGTGCAGGTTGCGGGTCGGCGGGTTCATGCGGGGCTCTTCTCGGCTTGGCTGTTCGGGTGTGCGGGACGGCCCGGAAGGCTCGTCGTGGTCTGGGTCATGAGGAGGCCTTGACGATCGACCAGCCCCCGTCTACGACGAGAGTGGTGCCGGTGACGTAGGAGGCGTCGGGCGAGGCGAGGAAGGCGACCGCGGCCGCCACCTCCTCGGGGGTGCCGAACCGCTTGGCGACCGTCTCGGCCACGCTGTCGGCCCGGCCCACCAGGTCCACGCGGTCCCACGCCGCCGTCATGATCGGCCCCGGCACGACGGTGTTGACCCGCACCCGCGGCCCGTACTCGACGGCCAGTTGGCGGCCTAGGGAGCACAGTGCGCCCTTGGCGGCGGCGTAGGCGGGATGGCCGGGAAGCCCCACCAGCGCGTGGACGGACGACGTGAGCACCACCGAGCCGCCGCTGTCGCGCAGCGTCTCGGCGAAGGCGCGGACCCCGAGCCACGCTGCCTTCAAGGTGACATCGAGCTGGCCGTCCCACTGAGCCTCCGTCAGCTCGTGGGCGGGTTTGACGACCACCGCGTACGCGTTGCTGTGCAGCACGTCCAGCCGCCCGTAACGTTCGCGCACGTGCGCCGCGAGTTCGTCCCACATGGCGGCGGAGGTCACGTCGCCGTGCCGGTACTCCGCCCGCCCGCCCTGCGCCGTGATATCGGCGGCCAGCGCCAGACCTGCGGTGTCGGCGATATCGACGATCACCACCGCCGCGCCCTCCGCGGCAAGGCGCCGCGTGGTCGCGGCCCCGATTCCGGCGGCGGCGCCGGTGATCACTGCCACCTTGCCGTCGAAGCGGCGGCACATCTGCTCTGTCATGCGCTGAAGGTACAGCCACGCATTAATTATGCAAAGACCTTGACACAGGCAATCTCGCAGCCCCAGGATCAGCGCCCAAGACGGATCGGAAACGGGCCGGAAACAGCGTCGCCGTCCTCCGAAACGCCTTCGAAAACCTCGGTACACGCAACGCGTCGTCGAGGCTCCCCGCGCCGGGGCAGGACCCCGGCCAGCCGAAGCCCCGACCGGACCCCGGCATCCGTACGGCCACACAGACGGCTGTTCGCGGAGCCGCCCGGGTCAGCTCACCAGCGATAAGGCCCCGGTCAGTCCCACCGGCAGGCGCACACCACCCCCACACCTCCCCTCCTCCGAGCAGACCGCTCGTCCCCCCATGGAGTCCGTCATGTTCACCACCCCGCACCGCCGCGCCGCGGCCGCCACCGGTCTTCTGCTCACGCTCGCGGTGAGTACCGCGTGTTCGACCGGGCAGCAGTCCACCTCGTCCTCCGGTGCCGGTGCCTCGGTGGCGCCGGTGAGCGGAAAGATCTCGATGACCTACCTGCAGAAGCAGGGCGACCAGGAGTACTTCGTCGGTGAGGCTGCCGGCGCGAAGGCGAAGGCCGCGGAGCTCGGCGTGGACCTGAAGGTGGTGAACCTGGGCAACGACGCGAACAAGACCGTCAGCGAGGTCCAGTCCGCGATCGCGCAGAAGTCCAACGGCCTGATCATCGTCGTCCCCGACCCCGCGGTGGGCCCCCAAGTCGTCCAGGCCGCGAAGGACGCCAAGGTCGCCCTGCTCACCTCCGACGACCAGATCTGCACCAACGGCCCCGACCCGTCCGTCTGTGCCAAGGACAATCTTGTCCCGCGGATCGGGTTCTCCGGCGCCCAGATGGGCGGGGAGGTCGGCAAGCGCGCCGCCGAGGAGTTCAAGAAGGCCGGCTGGAACCCCGCCGAGACCCGGACCATCTCGGCGTGGAAGCAGGACGTCACCGTCTGCACGGACCGGGTGAACGCGGCGAAGGAGGCGTTCGCCGCGGGCGCGAGCGCGGGTGTGCAGAACATCGACGTCGCCACCGACAACACGCCCACCGGCGCGCAGGACAAGATCGCCGCCACCGTCACCGCCAACCCCGGCGTCAAGAACTGGGTCGTCTGGGGCTGCAACGACGAGAACGTCCAGGGCGGCGTCACCGCGCTGGAGAACGCCGGCTTCAAGGCCGACCACGTCATCGGCGTCGGCCTCGGCGCCTACCTCGCCTGCAAGAACTGGAACAGCGGCAAGCCCACCGGCATGCGCGCCGCCCTGTTCATCAACGGCAAGGACGTCGGGGCCCTGGCCGTCCAGACCCTCTACGACAACCTCAAGAACGGCAAGGCCATGCCCGCCGAGGCCTTCGCCCCCACCACCATGGTCGACGCCACCACCTTCAAGACCAGCGGTGCCACCTGCAACTGAGCCCCGCCCCGCACCACCACCGGACCGTCCGCGGCCTGCCCCCGCAGGCCGCGGACACCCCGGGGGCGGCCCCGCCGGACGTCCTGCCGGACACACCGGCGGGGACGCCCCCACCCCGCGGCCGAAAGGTGCCACCCGGTACCCCCGGCCCGCCACGGCACCACCCGGCGCCCGGCCCGGCGCCGACCGCACCACCGGAGGCACCCGTGCCCGACTCGCCCGGCCCCACCACCGGCCACACCCACCCCGGTGCGGCGTCCTGCACGCCGGTCCGCATCAGCCCCCTCGACCACTGGACGAGCCCGGACACGACGCCCTGCTGGATGGTCACCCTCCACACCCGCAAACCAGACGGCTGCTGCGGAACCCACAGCTTCGTCCAGTGGGCGCCCACCCGCACCCAGGCCGTCACCGCCGCCGCCGTGCGCGCCCAGAGTCCCACGGCAATACGCCACCGCCGCGGCGCCCACCTCGACCTCCCCAGCCCGGACTGACAGATCCGACGCGAACGTCCGCACCGCGTCCACGGACCCGCTCCACGGCAAGCAGACGCCGTCACGTACAGCCCGTTCCCCGCGAACAGGGCGAACAGCGGGCCGCCGGGATACCACCCGGCCACCACCGCCGGTGGTCACCACTGAGCGCTCTGTCAGACCGGCGGCAGAGGCCGCAGTCAGTCCCTGGCCGCCCCTCCCGAGCAGCCCCGGCCGGTCGTCCCCCCGCCTGCCGGGGCCCCTCTCCCCTCCTCCGTCCGTGCCGATGTCTTCGAGGTGAACGACACCATGACCCGACCCCGCCCCACACCAGCCGATCCGCCGCCCGTCCCTGCGGTCACCGGCAGCGCCGGTGTTCACCAGGTCACCAAGCGGTTCGGCGCGGTACGGGCCCTCGGCGGAGTCACCCTCGACTTCCCCGCCGGTCAGGTCACCGCCCTCATGGGCGAGAACGGCGCGGGCAAGTCCACCCTCCTCAAGATCCTTACCGGCGACCACCAGCCCACCGAGGGCCACGTCGTCCTCGACGGCGAGCGGGTGGACCTGGCCTCACCCGCCCAGGCCCGAACCGCCGGGATCCGCATCATCCCCCAGGAACCCGAGATCATCCCCCACGTCTCCGTCGCCGAGAACGTCTACGCCGGCTCCCTC
>NZ_JAQYWZ010000277.1:0-343 GCF_036290945.1 Streptomyces sp. BE303 | reverse complement strand
CCGCGCGGTGCTCCGCGAGCGCGTCGAGCGCCGCGTTGGCGGCGGCGTAGTTGGCCTGGCCGGGGTTGCCGAGCACGCCGGCGGTCGAGGAGAACAGGACGAACGCCGAGAGCGGGCGTGTCTCCGTCAGTTCGTGCAGCTGCCCGGCCGCACCGGCCTTGCTCGCCAGCACCGCGTCCAGGCGGGCCGGGTCGAGCCCGGCGACCACGCCGTCGTCCAGGGGCCCGGCGGCGTGCACCATCGCCAGGTCGGGCGCGTCGTCGACCACCCGCACCCGCGCCGCGCCCGCGTCGCGGGCGGGGAGGTCGCAGGCACGGGCCTCGACGGGCACGACCGCCGACGT
>NZ_JAQYWZ010000276.1:0-332 GCF_036290945.1 Streptomyces sp. BE303 | reverse complement strand
GTAGCGGGCGGCGACCTTCTCCGGGTCGCCGGACTGCAGGGTCGCGTTCCACTGGTCGAAGAGGGCCGCGACCTCGACAACCACGCCGTCCTGTACTCGCTCCTCCGCGCCCTGCACCCCGTCCCCGACATCGGACGCGGTCGAGTGGGAAAGAGCGTAGCTCACGGTGTCGAACTCGCGGGGCGCCGGAGGGCGGCCTCGTGGCCGCCGTTGGTGATCCCGCCCACGGGGCCCACCCCGGGTCCGAGCGGGGGGGGGCCCGGCGCCGGGGGCTGGGGGGGGGCGGGGCGGTCGCCCCGGTCACGCCGGACATCCGGGCGACGTCGGCGATG
>NZ_JAQYWZ010000275.1:0-27058 GCF_036290945.1 Streptomyces sp. BE303 | reverse complement strand
CGGCCTCCGGCTACCAGCTGCGCACCTTCGACCTCTCGGCCTACGCGGGCCAGTCGGTGACGATCAAGTTCACCGGCACCGAGGACGCCTCGCTGCAGACCAGCTTCGTGATCGACGACACCGCGATCGCCACGAGCTGACGCACGGCCGGTAGGGGACCCGCGGCCGCCCGGCCCACTGCAGGGCGGCCGACGGGGTGCGGCGCGTGCGTGCCGCCAGGTCCGGCCCGGCTCCCCTACGGAGCCGGGCCGGACCGGTGCGGGGTCCTGCGGTCATGCGCGCAGTGTGGCGAGTTCCGCGTCGGCGCGCTCGGTGACCAGGGCGAGGACGCGGCCCGCGGCGGCCAGGTCCTCGGCCGGTATCCCGCCCCAGATGCGGGCGGAGAGGGGGGCGGTGTCCGCGTCGGTGGCGGCGAGCAGCTCGCGCCCCGCCTCCGTGGGGAGAAGGTGTGCCCCGTCCGTGACGAGCAACTGCCGGGTCAGCAGCTCGTCGAGCGTGGCGCGGATGTCGGCCGGATCGGCCTTGAGGGCGTGCTGCACCTGGGCGACGAGGTCGTCCGGCGTCTGTGCGGTGTCGGCGGTGACGGCGGCGCGCAGGGCGATCTGCTGCGGGAACGTGACGCCGTGCCGGGCCAGGACGTGTTCCAGGACGCCGCGGGCGGCGTAGTGGGCGAGGCCGAGGGCGCGGGCGGTGGCCGGTGCGGCAGCGGGCGCGGTGGTGACGGGTGCGGTGGCGGTCATGGTGGTGTCCCCTGAGTGTTCTCGTCGTGCGGGAGGGCGGGGGTGAGAGGGGCGTCGAGCAGGGCCGTCAGCTCGGCGGTGAACGCGCCGGTCCGCTCGGCGTCGAGGCCGCCGAGTGGTTCCAGCAGTTGCCGGAGCAGTCCCTGGACCACCTCGACGGCCTGCCGTGTGACGGCCCGGCCCTCGTCGGTGAGGGCGAGTTGGACGGCGCGCGGGTCGCGCGGGTCGCGGGCGCGCTCGACGAGGCCGGCCGACTCCAGGGCGCGGGCCAGCTTCGAGACGTACAGCGCCTCCAGGCCGGTGTGGTCGGCCAGTCGGCGCTGGCTGGGCCGCTCGCCGGTGCGGTGCATGCCGTACAACGACGCGACCAGGACGTACTGCGCGTGGGTGAGACCCAGGGGGGCCACCGCGCGATCGACCGCGACGCGCCACTTGTTGGCGAGCCGCCACACCAGGAAGCCGGGCGTGGGGCCCGGGGAAGCCTTGCTCATGGCAAATAGAGTACATAGCTACTATGTCCATGGCTACTGTTTTTCGGTGGATGTGACGGTGCGTCGGAGGTGGGTGGTCCGGTCCCGGCCCCGCCCCGGCCCCGGCGCGGCTCCCGGGGCGGCCCCCGGGGGGCCTAGAACGCCGAGTGGGCCAGCCAGTGGTCCAGGAGGGCGCGGTCGCCCGTCACCGTCACCCGGCCGTCCTGCGGCGTGATGCGGCGGGCGATCAGGAGCATGAGGTCCGCCGCCGACCCCGACGCCACCACGTCCGCCTCGACCGGCCCGCGCTCCCACCGCAGCCCCCCGGGCCTCCTGGTGACCACCCAGCCCTCCGCGGACCCCGGCCGGAACCCGATCTGCTCTCCCCGGCCGCGCAGTTCGGCGACCGCCGGCCTGACCGCCGCGAAGGCCGGCATGGTGAGCAGGTCGAGGTTCTCGCCGATCACGACGGCCGCGAGGTCGTCGGCGATCTCGAACGCGGTGGCGGTCGCGCACGCCGCGTCGTAGTGGTGGACGCAGGTGTCGGCCAGCATCCTGCGCAACCAGAAGGCGGCCGGAAGCGGACCGGCGAAGGTGTCCGACTCGCGTTCGGCGCCGACCCGCCGGACGGCCCGGATCAGCTCCTCCGCGCCCTGCTCCAGCCACTCGGCCCACTCGTCCGGGGGCCCCGGATCGGCGCGGTGCGGGTCGGGCGGCGGCAACTGCTGCCCGCTGCGGACCAGTTCGGCCGCCCAGCGGTGTTCCTGTCCGAGGTGCCCGACGAGGGTCCGCAGCGGCCACGCCGGACAGGTGGGTACCGGCGTGGCCGGGGCGCGTCCGGCGACGGCGCGGGCGACCCGTGCGGTCCGTTCCCGCAGGCCGTCCACGAGGCGTGCGGTGGCGGTGGCGGTGGTGGCGATGTCCGGCGGCGTCATCACGGAGCTCCTCTCGGGGGTGATGCGGGTACCGTAGGTTCTCCAGTCAGGTGGAGGTTCAAGTGCCTTTTCTCGACGAGACGTTCGGGATCGGGGAGCTGGCCCGGCTGACCGGTGTGCCGGTGCGGACCGTTCGCTTCTACTGCGACGAGGGCATCGTCGAGTCCGTGCGCAGCGCGGGTGGGCACCGCAGGTTCGACCCGGCCGCCGTGGAACGGCTCGGCCTGGTCAGGCGGTTGCGCGGGCTCGGTCTCGGGCTGCCGTCCGTCAGGCTCGTGCTCGCCGGGGAGCGCTCCGTGGCCGAGGTGGTCGCGGCCGAGCGCGCCGCGCTCGACGTGCAACTCGCGGGCCTGGCCTGGCGACGGGCCTCCCTGCGCGCGGTCGAGGAGGCCGGGCCGGCCGACCGGGCCGCCAGGTTGGAGCTGGTCGCCGCGGTGCAGGACGGGGGCGCCGCCCGTGACGCGCTGATCGACTTCTGGCGGCGCACGATGGTCTCGTCGGTGTCGTCGGCGTCCGGGGCGATGCTGGACGTGTTCGTGGCCCTGGCCGTGCCCGCGCCGCCCGTCGACCCGACGCCCGGGCAGGTGGTCGCGTTCGCCGAGCTGGTCGCGCTGGCGGGTGACCGGGCGCTGGCCCGCACGCTGCTGGCCATGGCGCGGTCCAACGCCGAACTGGTCTCCGACGAGGCCGCGTTGATGGCGGGGATCGGTGAGGCGTGCGCGCTGGCGCGGCCCCTGGTGCGGGCGGGGGAGGCTCCGGGTGCGGGCCCCGCACTGGACCGGTTCGTCGACGCGCACGCGTCGGTGCGCGGCGGCCGGGACACCCCGGGGTTCCGGGGGGAGCTGCTGGCCCACGTGGCCGCCGACCGCGATCCGCGGATGCGCCGCTACTGGCGGCTGGCGGCCGAGGCCGGCGGTGAACCGGTCACGCTCGGCGCGTCCCACCTGTGGCTGACCGACTCGCTGGCGCTCTCGGTGGGCGACGGCGGCCCCGACCGGCGGGGACGCGCGAGAGCGGCGGCGTTCCCGCCGGTCGGGGGAGCGGTGCCCGGCGGTCGGCGCGAGGAAAGTGCCGGGACAGGGTGACGGTACTGCATCAGAATGGCCGGATGATCATCTCTCACGACGTGGACGGGCCCGAGGGCGCGCCGGCCGTGGTCCTGCTGCACTCGTCCGTCTGCGACCGCCGGATGTGGGACCCGCAGTGGAAGCCGCTGGTCGGGGCCGGGTACCGGGTCGTGCGAGCCGACTTCCGCAGCTGCGGCGAATCCCCGGTCGGGTCGGCGCCGTACTCGGACGTCGGCGACGTGCTCGACCTCCTGGACCACCTCGGCATCGGGCAGGCGTCCCTGGTCGGCTCCTCGTACGGCGGCCGGGTCGCGCTGGGCGTCGCCTGGCTCCGGTCGGAGCGGGTGTCCGCGCTGGCGCTGCTCTGCCCGGGTCGGCCCGGGCAGGTGGCGGGGCCGCAGATGCGGGCGTTCGGTGCCGCGGAGGACGAACTGCTGGAGGCCGGTGACCTGGACGGTGCGGCGGCGCTCAACGTCCGTACCTGGCTGGGGCCGGACGCCACGGAGGAGGTCCGCGAGCTGGTGGGGCGGATGCAGCGCGGCAACTTCGAGGCGGGCCTCACCGAGGGCGCGGGGGACTTCGGGCTCCCCGAACCGGAGGCCGTGCTGTCCGCGGTGACGGCCCGCGCCCTGGTGGTGTCGGGCGCGCACGATCTGCCGGACTTCCGCCGGATCGTGGCCGAGGTGGCCGCCGGGCTGCCGAACGCGCGTGCGCTGGATCTCCCGTGGGCCGGGCACCTGCCCTCGTTGGAGCGCCCGGCGGAGATCACCGCCCTGCTGCGGGAGTTCCTGGCGGACACCGCCCCCGCGTAGGGCGCGGGCGGGTGGGGCGGGTGACCGCCTCGCCTGTCCGCCCGCGAGCCCTGCCCGCGCCCTGCCTGCCCGCTCGAACGGTGGCGTTCTCAGCGCTTGGTGCCGTCCACGATGACCGGGGTGCCGCCGCTGTTGCCGCAGGGGCTGGCGTAGACCGCGTTCTTCTCGGCGGCGGCCTTGAACGCCTCGATGCACTGGCTCATCAGGATCTTGTCGGTGAGGGAGTTGGCGATCGCCGCGTTGGCGGCGGCCTGGCTCTCCGAGTCGATCTTGCGCTTCTCGGCCTCGGCCTTGGCGGTGCGGACGGCGGCCTCGGCCTGCGCGGTGGTCTGGTCCTGGGCGATCTTCGCGTCGATCGCCTTCTGCAGGTCGTCGCTGGGCCGGACGTTGCGCAGGTTGACCCCGTTGACCAGGATGCCGCGCGGCGCGAGCCGGGCGGTGACCAGCTTGTCGATCTCGCCGGCGATCGCCTCGCGCTGCGAGCTGTAGCCCTCGACGCTGGTGTGCTTGGCGAACACGTTACGGACGATCTCGCGGCTGTCGGGGAGGACCAGACGCTGCTGGACGGCGTCCGAGTCGCCGGCCAGCTTGTAGAGGTCGACCGTGTGCTGAGGGTCGATCGACCACTTCACGGTGAGGTCGGCGAACAGTACGCCGCCCTCGGAGGAACGGACCTCGACGGTGTTGTCGCCCGTCAGGTTGAGGTCGGACGGGCGGGTCGAGAACGCGGTCACGTCGGTCAGCGGGGACTTGACGTGCAGTCCGGGCTGCCACGTCCCGCCGATCTTTCCGAGCCTGGTCGGCACGGCCACCTCGTACGGCTCGACCACGTAGAGGACGGTGGTGAGGCCGAGCAGGGCGCCGAGGACGATCGCGCCGATGCCGCCGAGCGTGGCGGCGCGGCCTTCGAACACGCGGCGCCACCGGAGCACGAGCACGACGAAGCCGGGGATGAGGAGCAGCAGCGAAATGATCAGCACAGCCGCAGCGTAGGGATGTGTCGAATCCACGTGCGATCGAGTGGGCTGATGTTCACGCCGTGTAGGGCGGATGTTCCCCTGGGCCTGGACGACCGGTGGCGTGGTCGGCCTGCCGCCTCTACGCCGCACAGGAAGTCGGCGGGTCCGACTTCCTGTGCGGAGCGGGGGGCAGGCCGGGTGGGTTCAGCCCTGGTGGGGGAGGGTGCGGGCGAGGAAGAGGTCGTGGTGGTGTTCGACGTCGATGCCCCCGCCGTGCGCGTCGAGCACGGCGGCGGTGTCGGCGAGGGCCCGGTCGCGGCGGTCGGCGGGCAGGGCGCGGTAGACGGAGATCGAGGTGAGGTGCCCGAGGTAGCGGTCGGTGTCGAGGCGGGTCCGCTCGCGGATGCGGAGCGAGCGGAGGTCGGTGAACCGGCCGTCCTGGCGGCACTCCTCGTCCGGCCACTGCCCGAGCAATCCGGGCCAGTGGCCCGGGACGTCGCCGAAGGAGGAGGCCAGTCCGGTGTGCGGGGTGAGGGTGAGGCCGTACCGGTGGTCGACCTCGCGGAGGGCGGCCTGGAGGCCGGGGTCCAGGAGCCCCTGGGGGTTCCAGAAGAGCGCGACGGCGCCACCGGGGGCGAGGGCGTCGTGGACCCGGTCCCATCGGGTGGCCGGGTCGGTCCAGTGCCAGGAGGTGGCGGCGAGGAGCAGCCCGAACCGGGTTTCGTCCGGCCGCCACTGCTCGAAGGCGCTCACCTCGACCCGGACGTGCGGGAAGGCGGCGGTGTTGCGGCGCAGCACCTCGGCCATCCGGGCATCGGGTTCGACGCAGACCATCGGGGTGCCGAGCGCGGCGAACGGAACGGTGGCCTTCCCGGTGCCGGCCCCGATCTCGACGGCCGGCAGATCACCGAGGGAGGCGTAGGCGAGTACCTCGGCTATGAGGGCGTCGGGGTAGCCGGGTCGGGCGGCGTCGTAGGTCTCGGCCACTTCACCGAACACCCGGCTGTTCGCCATGTCGAAGGGCTGGGAGGAGGTCATGGGCGCCTTCCGGTGAAGGGTAAGGCCCGGCGCCCCAAGGGTTCGCCGGGCCGGTGGGCTGCGGTGGTGCGGTCAGAGGAGGCCGAAGTCGAACTCCCCGTCGGAGACCGCCGCGATGAACGCGCTGTGAGCGGCGGCCGAGAGGACGAGTGCAGGGCCGGAAGGATTCTTCGAGTCACGAACGTAGGAGACGGATCCGCCGGAGGAAGCGAACTCGACACAGTTGGTTGACTCGTTGCTTCGTGAGGACTTGTGCCAAGTCAATTTGAGGGCATCCGAGTTCGGGATAGACGTCATGTGACCTTGTCTCTCTGTTCGGTGATGATGGCGAGCGAGTCGTCCAGGCCGAGGGCGTCGGCCCGGATGGCGTCGAACTTCGCCGCGTACTGCTCCACCTCGGAGGCGCCCTCGACCCAAAGGTTGCTCAATGTGCTCTCGACCAGAGCGACATCCAGGTCCTGCCGTTGTGGAAATCCGAGGATCGTGAAGGCTCCGCCCATACCGTGGTGCGCGGGAGCGCCGATCGGCATCACCTGAATGTTGATGTTCGGCTGGACCGCTCGATCGGTCAGGCGCCCGAGTTGCTCGGCCATGACCTTCGGGCCGCCGACTCCGGAACGGATCGCAGCCTCGTGGATGACCGCCCAGAGCGTGAGCGGTTCAGCCCGGGTGAGGGCGCCTTGGCGGGCTACGCGGACGTCGACCAGTGCCTCGACGTTGACGTCAGGGCGCATGTTGAGCTTCTTGATGATCTCGCGCGCGTAGGCGGGGGTCTGGAGTAGGCCCGGAATGAAGGCGCTCTCGTAGGTCCGGACGGATGCAGCGCTTGCCTCAAGCGAGATCAGGTCGCCGAGGACCTGGCCGATGTGTACGCCGTAGCTCTGCCACCACATGCCTCGGTGTGCGCCGTTCCTGGCGAGGTCGACCAGAGCCGAGATCAGGTCGTTGTCCTCGCACTTGTACAGGGCGAGGAGCTTCTTGACGTCGTCGACCTTGGTGGCGCCTCTGCCGTTCTCGATGCGGGAGAGCTTGGGTTGGCTCATGCCCGTCAGGGTCTCGGACACCTCGTCGTGCGAGAGGCCGGCTTCCTCGCGTCTACGGCGCAGTTCGGCGCCGAGCTGCCTCCGTCGAACCGTCGGGCCTGTTGCTGTGGCCATCCCCGCCCTCTCTGAGCCTCGCCGGACCAGTGTGCCCCGCTGTCGGTCACGTTCGCCACCGACAACTGCCACTGTAGGGGCCTTGGTTGGTGTTCGATTTGGATTTATCCAAAAATCTGAGACGAGTTGCCAAGATGACCTCCGTGGCTCCATGCTCATTGTGACGATCCGCACACGTTCGGCAACCGCCGATCGACGGTGTGTGCGCTGGCGTCATGAGTGCGCCATGGCCGGATCGGTTTGATTGATCATCAGGTGCTCGGTGGCATCCACTTCACCCCCCACGGAGGTCGCTTCGTGTTTCCCCTTGGACTCCCCCCTGACTGGTCGGCCGCGCGTGAGGAGTTGCGCGGGGCCCTGGCGCGCGCCGGGTGGCCCCTCGACACCGTCGCCGACGCGGAGTTGGCGCTCCACGAACTCTTCGTCAACGCGTGGAAGCACGGCGGCTCGCCGGCTCCGCTCGTCGTTGTCGTCCTCCTCGACGGCATGCTCCGCGTCTCCGTCAGCGACGGCAGCCCGGACCTCCCCGAGCAGCGGGCGTACGCCGACCCCTACGCGGTGTCCGGGCGCGGTCTTCACCTCGTCCGCTCCCTCACCCACCGGTTCGGCGCCGACCCCCGCAGGCAGGGCAAGTCGATCTGGTTCGAGCTGGACTCCGCCGCGTGAGCGCCCGCCCCGAGCCGCCGATCGCACCGGACGACCCCCGGATGCGGACCTACACCGAACCCGAGGTCACCGCTCTCCTCGCCGAACTCCACGAGCGCGGCAGACCGTTGGGCATCGTCTGGCCCTCGGCCACCACCGCCGGCATGGTCGACGGCCGCGTCCTCGTCCGCTTCGGCCACGCCTCGACCGCCACCGTCCTCAACCTCCTCGACGTGTTCACCGTCCTCAAGAGCCGTGACCACGACCACGCCGACGACAACGACGGGACGGCGGCCCCGTCGTGGGACTCCTGAGCCACTCCGGCGTCGCCCGCGCGTTCGTCGGTCTCGCCCTCCTGCTGCTCCTCGCCCTCGCCTTCGCCACCGTCGCCCTCGGAGTGATCGCCACTCGGCGGATGCCCCGCCGTCCGGACGACGAGCACGAGAGCGATCCCCGGTACCGCCCCGCTCGTGGCCTGCGCCCCTGACGGTGCCTTGCCGGGACGTGCCCTGGCAGACCCGCCAGGGCACGTCTCCTTGACCCCCTCCCGCGAGGGCCGCGCCTCGAATGCCACGCCGGTCACCGCCCGGGGGAGGGGCCCGCCTACTCGTCGACCGGCTCCTCCGGGACCTCGGCGACCAGGTACTCGGCGTCGCGCAGCAACTCCTCCGTCATCCGTACGCCCGTCAGGCGTTCGGCGAGCGCCAGGACCGCCGCCTTGCTGTCGAGGGCCGGGTCGCTGTCGCCGTCGGGATCGAGACCGAGGTCGCGCAGCAGGTCGTTCAGGTCGTCCGGGGTGGTGCCGTCCCGGTGGGTGGGGTACTCGAAGCCGGTCCGCCGCTCACCGTTCTCGTACCAGTGGAAGAAGTGCATCGGCTTGCCCGAGTTGCTGTCGTGCGAGACGGCGCGTGTGCCGACGGAGAACGTCGCCAGGAGTTCGGGCCGTGTCCCCAGGTCGCTGCCGAGCTCCAGGACGACCGCCCAGTCGCGGCCGTCCGCGTCCCGAGCGGAGAACGCGCCGACGAGGGCGGACTCGGGATCGTCGCCGCACTCCTCCAGGAACTCGGCGTGTGCGTCGCCCAGTTCGCCGGACCCCCGGCAGGTGCCCCACGGCGATCCGCCCATCGCCCCGAGCACCTGCTCGGGCAGGACGTCACGCACCAGCAGCATGCTGTACCCGGTGTCCATCAGGTGGCCGAAGAACGAGGCAGGGGAGCGGATCCAGCCGTAGTCGGCGGCGGTGGGGGCAGAGGTAGAGGTCACCCGGTGCATCCTGCCAGCAACCGCGGGCCGGGCGGGGGTCGTCCGATCTTCCGTCCGCCCGGGATTCCCGGCCCCGCGCGGGCGGCAGGCGCCGGATGCGGCCGTCCGCGCCGGACCCCGGACGCCGGACCCCGGACCCCGGACCCCGGACCGCGTCGGGCCGGGCCGGGTCACCTCGGGATGCGCTGGTGCCACTCCCTGCTGAAGACGACGTCCCCGCCCTCCAACGCCCGCAGGTGCGTGTCGGCGATCAGGTGGGTGGGGTCGCAGCGCAGCTCGGTGCGGACGTGGACGGTGGCGTCCCAGCCGATGCCGGGGCGCTCCACCCGGACGGTGCGGTCGGCGCGGGCCCGGGCGCTGAGGGGGGTGGCGGTGAGGACGCGGTAGGCGGCGACGGTGTGCTCGTCGCGGACCAGGCCGTCGGGGTGGGTGCGGGTGCCGTCGGTGGCGGGGGAGAGCTCGGTGCGCCACTCGCGGCGGCCGATGTCGTGCACGGTGACGCGTTCGGGGCGGGCGGTGAGCGGCTCGGTGACGTGCAGCGGGGGCGGGAGCGGGAGGGTGGGGGAGATGAAGGTGATCGGGTCGGGGTCGGTGGCGGGGCGGCGGATCGGGAGACCGAGGCCGGAGTGGGACGGGTCCAGTTCGAACCCCGCCGGGTCGGGGCCGGGCCAGAGCCAGGGCCAGTAGGTGGAGGAGAGGGCGAGCCGCAGCCGGTGGCCCGGCGGGACGGTGCGCCCGACGGCGGCGAGGCCGACGGTGACCTCGACGGCCGAGCCGACGGAGCCGTTGGAGGCAGCCGAGCCGGCCGAGCTGGCCGAGCCCGCCGTCCCCGGGGTGGTGAGGACCCCCCGGGTGAGCAGCGTGGAGGTGCCGTCGGGGGCGACGGCGCAGAGGCGGGCGGTGACCGTCGCGCCGGTCGGCGCGGTGCGCAGCCGCAGGGACAGGACCGGGGTGCCGAGGAGCTCGACCGGTTCGGGCAGTGGCCGCGAGTCGAAGCAGACGGAGCGGCCGTCCTCCTCGCGCTGGTCGGGCGGCTGCTCGGCGGGGCGGCCGGGCTGGACGTAGGCGCCGGCGTTGAGCCCGGTGTGCTGGGGGGAGCGGACGTGCACCCAGCGGTCGTCGGAGGCGGTGCCGGCGGTGCGCAGCGGGCCGTCCAGGCCGTAGTGGACGTCGCGCACCCCGGGGGAGGGCCAGGCGCCGTCGGCGGCCCAGCGGGTGGAGAGCCAGCTGCGCAGGGCGGGCACGGCGAGGACCCCGGTGTCGGTGTCCCGGAGCCAGTGGTCGTACCAGCGGAGCGCCTCGGGGAGGATCTCGTCGGGCAGGCCGTGGGACCAGGGGCCGAGGACGGTGCGGACGGGGACGGTACCGGCGGACGCGAGCAGGTCCAGCAGGCGGGAGGCGGACGGGTCGGACCAGCCGGCGACGGCGAGGGTGGGGGCGGCGGCCGCGACCGGGGCGTCGGGCGGGGCGGCCAGCCAGCCCGCGAGCGGCGGTTCGAGGGCCTCCAGCCGGGCCAGCCACATCGCCCGCCAGCCGTCGCCGACGTACTGCGGGTCCGGTGGGCGGGCCGCGTCGGCGAGGTGGGTCGTGGCGCGGGCGTGCCCGTCGGCGGCGAGGACGGCGCCGCCGAGGCGGTGCGGGCCCTCGGGGCAGGCCACGACCACGGCGTGGACGGCGTCGGGAGCGCGGGCGGCGAGGCGCAGCGCGACGTCGCCGGCGGCGCCGGTGCCGAGCAGGCCGACCCGTCCGCTGCACCACGGCTGCCCGGCGAGCGCACGGACCAGCTCCTCGCCGTCGGCGGCCCCGTCGTCCGGATCGGACGTCGCCAGGCCGCCGGAGTTGCCGTGGCCGCGGGCGTCGGCCCGGACGGCGGCGTAGCCGTGGCCGGCGAACCAGGGGTGGCGGCGGGCGTCCTCGGTGGCGGTCCAGTCGGTGAGGCGGCCGGTGGAGTACTCCAGCACGACGGGGACGGGTTCGTCGGTCACCGGGCGTCGGACGCGGGCGAAGAGCTCGGTGCCGTCGGGGAGGGGGACGCGCAGGTCCTCGCGGGTGGTGCGGTAGGGGTACGAGGGCATGGCCGCTCCCATCGAGTCCCGGTCGGCGGGCCGGACGGCGGGGGCCGGGAGGCACGGGCAGGCCCGGCCGACCGTGCCCGCGCCGCGGCGTCGGTACTCCGACGGTAGGGGAGGAAGCGGGCGCGCGCCCGGTGAGCGGGTCCGGGCCCGGCCGCACCGCGTCCAGCCGTGCCCGGCGGCGGCGTCGGGTACGGAGGGAGCGGTCGGCGAGCGTCTCGTCCTTGCACATGACTTGCACCTGCTTCCCGCAGGGGGGAAAGATGGCCCAGCTTTCCGCCCCCCACACGACAGGACGTACCGATGACCGCCCCCCGTTGGCGCGACAGACTCACCCGTGAGGAGTGGATCCGACTGGCAGGCATGGGCGGGTTCATCCTCGCGCTGCACGTGATCGGGTGGTTCACCCTGCTCGCGGTCATCGCGCCCGAGCACTACGACGTCGGCGGCCAGGTGTTCGGTGCGGGGATGGGACTCACCGCGTACACCCTCGGTATGCGGCACGCCTTCGACGCGGACCACATCGCCGCCATCGACAACACCACCCGCAAGCTGATGGGCCAGGGCAAACGGCCGCTCTCGGTCGGCTTCTGGTTCTCGCTGGGCCACTCGTCGATCGTCTTCGGGCTCTGTGCGCTGCTCGCCTTCGGCATCAAGTCGCTCGCCGGGCAGGTGGAGTCGGATGACTCCGGCCTGCACGAGGCGACCGGCCTGATCGGCGTGGCCGTCTCCGGGACCTTCCTGCTCCTGCTCGGCCTGATCAACCTGGGGGCCTTCAACGGCATCCTCAAGGTGTTCCGCAAGATGCGCGAGGGCGAGTTCGACGAGGCCGAACTGGAGGCCCAGCTGGAGAAGCGCGGGCTGATGAACCGCGTCCTCGGCCGGGTGACCAGGGCCGTCACCAAGCCGTGGCACATGTATCCGGTCGGCCTGCTGTTCGGTCTGGGCTTCGACACCGCCACCGAGGTCTCGCTGCTGGTGCTGGCGGGCGGCGCGGCGGCGTTCCAGCTGCCCTGGTACGCGCTGCTGGTACTGCCGGTCCTGTTCGCGGCGGGCATGAGCCTGCTGGACACCATCGACGGCTCGTTCATGAACTTCGCCTACGAGTGGGCGTTCTCCCGGCCGGTCCGGAAGATCTACTACAACCTGACGGTCACCGGGCTCTCGGTGCTGGTCGCCCTGGTCATCGGCTCGATCGAGCTGATCGGTCTGCTCGGCGAGAAGCTGGACGTCACCAGCGGGCCGGTCGCCTGGATCGCCGGGCTGGACCTCGACTTCGTCGGGTACGCCATCGTCGGACTCTTCGTGCTCACGTGGGTGGCGGCCGTCGCCTACTGGAAGTTCGGCAACGTCGAGGAGAAGTGGTCGGCGGGGCTCGTCGCGGCCGGGGACAAGGCCGCGGAGTAGGGCGCCGCGTGGGAAGGCGGCCGGCCCGGGGGTGCGCCCCCGGGCCGGCCTTCCTGTTGGCGGGCGGGGCCGGGCGGGGGTCGCCCGGGGAGGGCCCGGAACTCCTCGACGGTCCCGGGCCGCGCACGGGATTGGGCGGATTGGCGTGCATGTGCCAGTAATGAGCCGGTCAAGCCATGGGCATGAATCGGCCAGAATTGCGAAGGGGTGGCGGGTGAACGAAATGTGGACGGATGGTCAGGAACCGCGCGGTGCGTCCACGGGAAGCGTCCGGACCCGGGGCCGAACCGCACGGGGCGTCGGCCCGGACGGGGCTCGTGCGGGGCTCGAGCCGCAGGAGGGGCGGGGCCGGCGGCAGGCCGCGCACGGCGTCCGGCGCAGACCGTCCGCGGGGGCGTCGGCGGCTCGACGGACCGTCCTGTCACCCTGCCGCCGCACCGGCTCCACGGTCCGCGCGGCCCGGCCCGGTCGCGCCGGGGGCAGGGCCCTACAACCGGGCGGCCACCGCGAAACGGCGGGCGGGGCCGCCCGCCAGCGCCCGGTCGAGCAGGGTCTGAGCCCGGAGCTCGGCCACCGGGTGGTCGGGGGCGCGGACGAACAGGACCAGGCCGACGCCCCCCGGTACCGCGCGGGCGCGCACGTGCTCCAGGCCGTCGCCCGGGCCGGCGTTCGCCCACAGGGCAGCCCTGACGTCCGCCGGTCCGGCCTCGCCCGGTGGCGCGGCGGAGACGTCCAGGAGGGTCAGGTGGACGGGGATCACCGGCCGGTCAGTCCCAGCCGATGCCCGGGGTGCCGGCGGGCGTGACGTCCCAGCCGATGGGCCCGGAGGACGACGGTCCGTCCCAGCCGATGCCGGGCCCGCCGGGTGCGGTCGCGGTGACGGCGACGGGCTGGGCGGACGGGTCCGCGAAGGCGGGGGCGGCGGTGGCGAGGGTGAGCGCGAGGGCGGCGACGGCGAGCAGCCGGACGGTCTTCGGCACGACGATTCCTGTTCTGTGCACGGTCGTTCGGGAGTGTGGTGCAGGGCGTGTGGGCTCGGGTCCTGGCCGCTCGGGGCGTGGTTGCTCGGGGCTTCGTTGCTCGGGGCGGTGTCGCTCGGGGGTGACGGCGGTGCAGGGTGAATCCTCCCGGGTGCGGGGCCGGTGGCGGGAGGGGGAGCGGCGGGCAACAACCGGACAGGCAGCTTGCTGCAACGCCGGTCGGTCGACCGGTGTGCCGGCTGTAGGGGAAGGGGCCGGGGCGGGGGTCCGGGCGGGGTCCGGGCGGCGGTCGGGGCGGGGGCTGCGGCCCGGCGCGACGGTCGACCGATCGGAAAGCGGACCGGACGGTCCCGTTTTGCTCGCCTGACCGGATCGTGCCTTGTGGGTGCGGGGTACCGGCGGAAGGATCTGGATCCGGCGGACCGTCCGGATGTCCATTTGCGCTGATGTGATGATTCAGGGGTCGTTGACGTGTTGGAACTGCTGGGCCTGGACAGCACCGCAGAGGCCGTGTACCGCGAGATGCTGGCGGACCCGGAGGGCGGGGTGGTCGAACTCTGCGTGCGGGTCCGGCTCCCGGAACCCGCCGTCCGCGCCGCCCTCGACCGGCTCGCCGACCTCACCCTGCTGCGCGCCTCCCGCGAGCGCCCGGGCACGCTCTGGCCGGTCAGCCCGGAGCGCGGGCTGGAGCTCCTGCTCCGCCGCCAGGAGGAGGAACTCGCCCGCCGCCAGCAGGAGCTGGCCGTGTCCAAGGCCGCCGTCGCGCGGGCCGTCGCCGAGTACGCGACGCTCCGCTCGGCCACCCTGGTGGACGGCGGGGAGCGGCTGGTCGGCCTCGACGCGATCCAGGCCAAGCTGGAGGTGCTGACCGCCCGGCTCACCGGTGAGTGCCTGGCCGTGATGCCCGGCGGCGCGCAGTCCCCCGCGAGTCTGGCCGCGTCCCGTCCGCTCGACGAGGACGCCCTGCGGCGCGGGGTCGTCCTGCGCACCGTCTACCAGGACAGTGTCCGCAACGACCCGGAGACCTTCGCCTACGCCCGGTGGATGACCGCCCTGGGCGGCCGGGTACGCACCGCGCCGGTGCTGCCGCCCCGGATGCTGGTCTTCGACGGGACCACCGCCGTGGTGCCGATCGACCCGGAGAACACCCGGGCCGGCGCCCTGTGCACCGAGGAACCGGGCATCGTCGCCTCGCTGGTCGCGCTCTTCGAGCAGACCTGGGAGACGGCCCTCCCGCTCGGCGACGACCGCCCCGACGACGTCGGCACCGGCCTGAGCGCCGGTGAGCGCGAGCTGCTGCGGCTGCTCTCCACCGGGCTCACCGACGACGCGGCGGCCAAGCGGCTGGGCGTCTCGGTGCGGACGGTCCGCCGGCAGATGGCCGCGCTGATGGACCGGCTGGCGGCGGCGAGCCGGTTCGAGGCGGGGCTGAAGGCGGCTCAGCGGGGCTGGCTGTAGCCGGCCGGGCCCGCCGGCCGGTCAGCCCGGCGGGGCCGCGTGTAGCGGGGGTCACAGCTTCGGGGTGGCAATTCCTCGGCGTACCGGAGAAGTTAACCTCCGGGGTCTTGTCGGGTCATTTTCTACGCGCGTATCTTTGGGCGCTGCGGGGGCGCCCACCGACTTCCGCACGAATTTCTACGCGGGTAGCGGGGGCGCGCGATGTGCGCCCGACTGACCCACCCTCACGGTCCGGCCGGTCCCACGCCGCCCGGCCACCTGCCACCCCCGACTGCCGTGCCGCGCCGCCGCGCGCCCGGCAGAGCTAGGAGTCCCGTCCCGGTGACCACGCCCACCGCTCCCCGCTCGCGCCGCGCGCTGCTCCGCGCCACGCTCCTCCCGGCCGGCCTGGCCGCCTCGCTGGTGCTCGTCCCGCTGCCGTCCGCCGTGGCCGCGCCCTCGGCCGACGCGGTGATCGCCGAGGTGTACGGCGGCGGCGGCAACTCGGGTGCCACGCTGAAGAACGACTTCGTCGAGCTGGCCAACAAGGGCGGCGCCGCCTTCGGCCTGGACGGTTGGAGCGTCCAGTACATATCCGGCACGCCCGGCGCCAACTCCCAGTGGGGCGTCACCCCGCTGACCGGTGCGATCGCCCCCGGCGGGCGCTACCTGGTGGCCGAGGCGGCCGGCGCGGCGGGCACCGTCGACCTGCCCACCCCGGACGCGGCCGGCTCGCTCGCGCTCTCCGGCACCAGCGGCACCGTCGCGCTCGTCCGCGGCACCGACCCGCTGACCTGCAAGACCGCCGCCGACTGCGCCGCCGACCCGCGGGTGCGCGACCTGGTCGGCTTCGGCACCGCCGTGGTCCACGAGGGTTCGGCCTCGGTGGCCGGCGCCTCCAACAGCGCCTCGGTGGCCCGCCGGACCGGCCTCGCCGACACCGACGACAACGCGGCCGACCTCGCGGCCGGCGCCCCGACGCCGACCAACACCAAGGGCGAGGTCGCCGAGGGCAGCACCCCGACCGGTCCGACCGAGCCGGGCACCGTCCGGATTCACGACATCCAGGGCACCACCCGCCTGTCGGACCGCACCGGCAAGACCGTCGCCGGCGTGCCCGGCATCGTCACCGGCGTGCGCGCGTACGGCTCCAAGGGCTTCTGGATCCAGGACCCGACCGCGGACGCCGACCCGGCCACCAGCGAGGCCGTCTTCGTCTACACCGGCTCCGCGAACCCGACCGTCAAGGTCGGCGACTCGGTGCTGGTCACCGGCAAGGTGACGGAGTACTACCCGAACTTCAACGGCGGGTCGCAGTCGCTCACCCAGCTGACGAACCCGGCCGTCACCGTGCTCTCCTCCGGCAACGCGCTGCCCGCGCCGGTCGTGGTGGACACCCGCAACATCCCCGGCACCTACAGCCCGCAGGCCGGCGCCGACGGCACCGTCAACGGGGTCGCCCTGAACCCCGAGAAGTACACCCTCGACTTCTACGAGTCGCTGGAGGGCATGCTCGTCCAGGTCAAGGACGTCCGGGTGATCCAGGCGACCGACAAGTACAACGAGCTCTGGGTCGCGGCGGACAAGCAGGACCAGCGCAGCAAGCGCGGCGGCGTCCTCTACGAGTCCTACGACGAGCCGAACGTCGGCCGCCTGATGGTGCAGCAGCAGGCGCCGGTCGCCCAGCAGCCGTTCCCGGTCGCCAACGTCGGCGACGTGCTGACCGGCGAGACCACCGGCCCGCTGGACTACAACTCGTTCGGCGGCTACACCCTCGTCGCCGGCACCCTCGGCGCGCTCCAGGACAACCACCTCCAGCGCGAGGTGACCACCCCGGCCGCCGACCGCGAGCTCTCCATCGCCACCTACAACGTGGAGAACCTGGCCGCCACCAACCCCGACGCCAAGTTCGCCGAGCTGGCCCAGGCCGTGGTCACCAACCTGCGCTCGCCCGACATCCTCGCCCTGGAGGAGATCCAGGACAACAACGGCGCCAAGAACGACGGCACGGTCGACGCGAGCGCGACCGTCGCCAGGTTCGTCGCCGCGGTCAAGGCGGCCGGCGGCCCGGCGTACGACTGGCGCTCGGTCGACCCGGAGGACGGCAAGGACGGCGGCGAGCCCGGCGGCAACATCCGCCAGGTCTTCCTCTTCAACCCGCTGCGGGTCTCCTTCACCGACATCCCCGGCGGCACCGCCACCACCGCCGTCGACGTCGCGGGCACCGGCGCCGGCGCCGCGCTGACCGCCTCGCCCGGCCGGATCGCCCCGGCCGACGAGGCCTGGGCGAGCAGCCGCAAGCCGCTGGCGGGGCAGTTCTCCTTCCGCGGCAAGAAGGTCTTCGTCATCGCCAACCACTTCAACAGCAAGGGCGGCGACCAGGGCATCGACAGCCGCTTCCAGGCCCCGACCCGCTCCTCCGAGGTGCAGCGGATCAAGCAGGCCACCGTCGAGCAGACCTTCGTCGCCAAGCTGCTGGCCGCCGACAAGGAGGCCAAGGTGGTCTCGCTCGGTGACTTCAACGACTACCAGTTCTCGCCCGCGCTGGCCGCCCTCACCAAGGACGGCGTGCTGCGCTCGCTGGTGAACGAGCTGCCGGAGAAGGAGCAGTACTCGTACGTCTACCAGGGCAACTCGCAGGTGCTGGACCACATCCTGGTCAGCCCCGAGGTCGGCTACGCGAAGTACGACATCGTGCACATCAACGCCGAGTTCGCGCAGCAGGCGAGCGACCACGACCCGCAGGTGGTCCGCATCAGGCCGTGACCGGCCGGCGGGGTTCACCGCGGTCCGCCGCGGGTGCGCCGCGGGTCCGCTCCGCAGTGCTCCGCAGGACGGCCGAGGGGGCGGTGACCGGGATCCCGGTCACCGCCCCCTCGGGGTTTCCCGCCCCGTGGGCGGCGTGAAGTCGGCTTCCCCCGGCCCTACTTGAGGGCGTTGAGGACGGCGTCGGCCATGACGCGCTCGCCGGTGGCGTTCGGGTGGAACGGGACGGCCGGGGAGCCGGGCAGCGCGCCCTCGACCCAGCGGTCGTCCGAGCAGACGTCGTGTCCGGCGGTCGGCGTGGCGGTGTCCACGAAGGTGGCGCCGTTGGCGGCGGAGGTGGCCGCCAGCATGGCGTTGAGCTTGCCGAGCACGCCGTTCAGGTACGGGATGTCGCGCGGGGCGATGGGCTGGCGGAGCACGCAGTCCGCCCCGTCGGCGGGCAGCACGGACGGGTAGCCGACCACCAGGATCCGGGCCTTCGGGGCCTTGGCGCGGATGCGCTTCAGGGTGTCCGCGACCTGCGGGGCCGCCGCGGCGACCCGGTCGGCGAGGTCGTCGTTGCCGTACTGCCAGGACCAGCTGGACCAGTCCCAGTGGCCGTGGTGGTAGAGGTCCTTGCACGGCGTGCCGAGCGGGTTGACCACCGCGCCCGCGATGCAGGCGCCGACCACCTCGCCGATCCCGAGGTCGGTGACGCCCAGGTCGTTGCCGCCGATCCCGAGAGTGACCAGGTCCGTGTCGGCGGTCACCGCGTTCAGCTGCGGGTCGTTGACCCGGATGAAGGCGTCGTACTGCGGCTGCGTCATCGCCTTCACCTTGGCCGCCGCGCAGGTGACGTCGGTGTACGCGCCGGCGCGCAGGGCGGCGGCGACCAGGTGGCCGTAGTTGCGGTCGGAGCGCAGGCAGAGCCCGGCCGACTGGCCCGGAACGCCGGCGCCGGCGGCGTACGAGTCGCCGAGCGCGACGTAGTGCCGGGGCGCGGGGGCCGCGGCCTGCGCGCCGGTCGTGGTCAGGGCGAGGGCCGCGCCCAGTGCGGCGGCGCCGAGCAGCGCGGGCTTCCGGGAGGTACGGGTCGTGCGGCGGTTCCGGGCAGGGCGGAGCACGGTTCCTCCTGGGGGAGAGAAACGGGTGGGGTGGGGGGTCGTGCGAGCCTGGCCACAGCTACTGGAAGGTAAGTTACTTCCGGGTTTCGTATTCGTCCATGGTTTGCGCGGAAACACCCGAAAATCCGTCAGAGGTATTTCGAATTTCGCTCCACGGCGTATCGAAGGTATTTCCGAAACGGGGTGGAGCGGAATTCACGCCGCCGTTCGTCGCGGCCCCCGCAGGCCGCCGACCTGTTGACGGGCCCCGCCGCAGGCCGCAGTATCGGGCGCACCCGCACCGCCCGCGGGCAACAGCACCGCGCACGGCCGGAGCACCGATGGAGGAGCCCGCATGGCCCTGGACGCCGACGTCATCGTCATCGGAGCCGGACTCGCGGGCCTCGCCGCGACCGCCGAACTCGCCGACGCCGGACGGAAGGTGATCCTGCTCGACCAGGAACCCGCGGCCTCGTTCGGCGGCCAGGCGCACTGGTCCTTCGGCGGGCTCTTCCTGGTCGACTCGCCCGAGCAGCGCCGCATGCGGATCCGCGACTCGCCCGCCCTCGCCCGGCAGGACTGGCTCGGCACCGCCGGGTTCGACCGCCCCGAGGACGCCTGGCCGCGCCGCTGGGCCGAGGCCTACGTCGACTTCGCGTCCGGCGAGAAGCGGGCCTGGCTGCACGCGATGGGTGTCCGGTTCTTCCCCGTGGTCGGCTGGGCCGAGCGCGGCGGACAGCTCGCCGACGGTCCCGGAAACTCCGTCCCCCGTTTCCACATCACCTGGGGCACCGGCCCCGGACTGCTCGAACCGTTCGTCCGCCGGGTCCGTGCCGCCGCCGCGCGCGGACTCGTCGACCTCCGGTTCCGCCACCGGGTCACGGGCCTGTCCGGGAGCGCCGGCGCCGTCGACACGGTGACCGGCGAGGTGCTCGTCCCGAGCGGCGCGGCCCGGGGCGAGGCCAGCTCGCGGGAGGTCGCCGGCCACTTCGAGCTGCGTGCCCAGGCCGTGATCGTCACCTCCGGCGGCATCGGCGGCAACCACGAGCTGGTCCGCAGGTCCTGGCCGGCCCGGCTCGGCACCCCGCCCGACCGGATGCTCTCCGGCGTCCCCGCCCACGTCGACGGGCTGATGCTGGGCATCGCCGGCGAGGCGGGGGGCCACCTGATCAACGGCGACCGGATGTGGCACTACACCGAGGGCATCGCCAACTGGGACCCGGTCTGGGCCAGGCACGGCATCCGCATCCTGCCCGGTCCGTCCTCGCTCTGGCTCGACGCCCTCGGCCGCCGGCTGCCCGTCCCGCTCTTCCCCGGCTTCGACACCCTGGGCACGCTCGAACACATCCGCACCACCGGGCACGACCACACCTGGTTCGTGCTCAACCGCCGGATCATCGAGAAGGAGTTCACCCTCTCCGGCTCCGAGCAGAACCCCGACCTCACCGGCCGGTCCGTGCGGGGCGTCCTCGCCCGCGCCCTCCCCGGTGCCCCCGGCCCCGTCCGGGCCCACCTCGACCACGGGCCGGACTTCGTCGTCGCCGGCAACCTCCACGACCTCGCCCGCGCGATGAACGCCAAGGCGCGCGCCCAGCTGATCGACGCGGCCGAACTGCGCCGCGTCGTCGAGGCCCGCGACCGCCAGATCGCCAACCCCTTCGCCAAGGACCTCCAGGTCACCGCCATCCACGGGGCCCGCCGCTACCTCGGCGACAAGCTCATCCGCACCGCCGCCCCGCACCGCATCCTCGACCCGGACGCCGCCCCGCTGATCGCCGTCCGGCTGAGCATCCTCACCCGGAAGTCCCTCGGGGGGCTGGAGACCGACCTCTCGTCGCGTGTCCTGCGGGCGGACGGCTCGGTACTCGACGGCGTCTACGCCGCGGGTGAGGCGGCCGGCTTCGGTGGCGGCGGCGTCCACGGCTACCGCTCCCTGGAGGGCACCTTCCTCGGGGGCTGCCTCTTCTCCGGCCGCGCCGCCGGGCGCGCCGCGGCGGAGGCGACGGGGTAGTGGCGGCGGCGTAGCGGGGACGGCGGCGCAGCGGCGGTGGCCTGACGGCGGTGTGCGGTGTGACGGCGGTGGCCGTGCCGCCGCCGGGGCCGCCCCGGCCCCGCGTCAGGCGGCGGGCACGCCCGAGTACTGCCGCGGCGGCAGGACGGCCTGCGCGTCGTGACCGGCGAACCAGAGGCCGATGGCGAACGCGGTGGCGGCCTCCAGCAGCCCGGCACGGGCCAGCGGGCCGGCCGTCACCGGCGTCGCACCGAGGTCGGCGGTGAGGCGGCCGACCAGGGCGAGCGCCCCCGGGTCGTCCCCGCAGAGCGGCACGGCGAGCGGGCGGCCGTCGAACACCGGCGGCGTGAGCCGCCAGACGCTCTCGTGGCAGGCGTTGAACGCCTTCACCACGTGGGTGCCGGGAGCGGCGGCGGCGATCCGTTCGGCCATCGACGGGCCGCCGGCGGTGGTGAGGTGGAGACCGATCGGGCCGGGGGCGATCGGGTTGGTGCAGTCGACCAGCACCCGCCCGGCCGGCGGGGCCGCCGCCGCGACCACCGCCTCCACCGCGTCGGCCGGGACGGCGAGCAGCACCACCTCGCCGAACTCCGCCGCCGCGGCCGGGCCGGCCACCACCCACGCCCGCGCACCCGCGCTCTGCGCCGCCTCGGCGGCCCGCGCCGCCGACCGTGCGCCGAACACCACCTCGTGCCCGGCCCGGGCCCACTGCCCGCCGAGCGCCCGCGCCATGTTCCCCGCCCCGATGATGCCGATCCGCATGCGAAGTCTCCTGTCCGTCCGGCCTGTTCGGCCCCGTTCGGTCGATTCGGGATGACACTAGGAGCGCCGTCGGTTACCGATCGGTGCGTGACCGACGAACTCTGGGGGAGCGGTGGACGAGATTCCGGGCCAGACCTACCTGGCCGACTGCCGGGCCCGGGCGGCCTTCGACCTGCTCGGCAACACCTGGAGCCCGGTGGTGCTCTGGGCGCTGCGCGACGCACCCAGGCGCCCCGGCGCGCTGCGCACCCGGATCGGCGGCATCAGCGCCAAGGTGCTCACCGAGACGCTGCGTCGGCTGGAACACAACGGCCTTGTGGAGAGGCGCAGTTACCCCGAGTCCCCGCCCCGCGTCGAGTACGCGCTCACGCCGCTCGGCCGTACCCTCCTGCCCGCCCTGGAGACCCTGGGCGTCTGGGGGTCCCGGCACGGTGACGCCGTCCTCGCGGCCCAGGACCGCGCGGAGGAGTCCCCCCGGTGAAGGTGGCGGTGGCGCGGCGGGCGGCGCGGTGCGGCGGCCTCCGGGGGTCTCAGCGGTCGTCGGTGAGGCCGAGGCGGAGGTGGTCGACGTGGTAGACGGCCTGGTCGAGGAGGGCGGCGACGTGCTCGTCGTGGAGCGAGTAGACGACCGAGCGGCCGCGCCGTTCGCCGACCACCAGGCCGAGGTTGCGGAGCAGGCGGAGCTGGTGGGAGCAGGCGGACTGCTCCATGCCGACGGCGTCGGCGAGTTCGGTGGCGGCCCGGGGGCCCTCGCGGAGTTGGGCGAGTATCAGCAGGCGCGAGGGGGTGGCGAGGGCCTGGAGCGTACTGGCCACCTTGGCCGCGTTGGACGCGTCCAGGCGCATCTGCGGCACGGCGTTCTCGGCGGCTGAGTGTCCCATGGCTGAATCCTACGGGGCGGGTCCTCGGGCGGGCCGGCCGTCCATATGAACACATGAAGGTGTGTTCATGTGTTCCTGTATCGTGACGCCCATGCCCGCCACCGTGCTCACCCGCCCGCCCACCGCCGCCCCGCCCGCCGCACCGGCGCCGCACCGCACCCGCGTGCTCGCGCTGCCCGAGGCGCGCTGGGCGACGGCGAGCCTCGTCGCCTTCCTGGCCGCGCTCGCCGTCCAGCTGCCCGGTGGCCCCGGCTGGGCGTACGGCGCGCTGTACGCCGTCGCGTACCTCGCCGGCGGGTGGGAGCCGGCCCTGGCCGGACTGCGCGCACTGCGCGAGCGGACCCTCGACGTCGACCTGCTGATGGTGGTCGCCGCCCTCGGCGCCGCCGCCGTCGGCGAGGTCCTGGACGGCGCCCTGCTGATCGTCATCTTCGCCACCAGCGGCGCCCTGGAGGCCCTGGCCACCGCCCGCACCGCCGACTCGGTCCGCGGCCTGCTCGACCTCGCCCCCGCCACCGCCACCCGGCTGCGCGAGGACGGCCACGGCGCCGTGACCGGCCCCTGGGGCGGCACCGAGGAAACCGTCCCCACGACCGAACTCGCCGTCGGCGACACCGTGCTGGTCCGCCCCGGCGAGCGGATCGGCGCCGACGGCCGCGTCCTCGACGGCGCGAGCGACGTCGACCAGGCCACCATCACCGGCGAACCGCTCCCCGCCCCCAAGGCCGCCGGGGACGAGGTCTACGCGGGCACCCTCAACGGCGCCGGCGCGCTGCGCATCCGGGTCGAACGCGACGCCGCCGACACCGTGATCGCCCGGATCGTCGCCATGGTCACCGAGGCGTCCGAGACCAAGGCACCCACCCAGCTCTTCATCGAGAAGGTCGAACAGCGCTACGCCGCCGGCCTGGTGGCCGCCACCCTGCTGCTGTTCGCCGTCCCGCTCGCCCTCGGCGCGGACCTCTCCGGCACGTTGCTGCGCGCCATGACCTTCATGATCGTCGCCTCGCCGTGCGCCGTGGTGCTCGCCACCATGCCGCCCCTGCTCTCCGCGATCGCCAACGCCGGCCGGCACGGCGTCCTGGTCAAGTCCGCGGTCGTCATGGAACGACTCGGCCAGGTCGACGCCGTCGCCCTGGACAAGACCGGCACCCTCACCGAGGGCACGCCCCGGGTCACCGAAGTCCGCCCGTTCGGCGGCGTCACCGAACACGGCCTGCTGGCACTCGCCGCCGCCGCCGAGCACCCCAGCGAGCACCCGCTCGCCCGCGCCGTCGTCGCCGCCGCCCGTGAACGCGGTACCGGCGTCCCGCCGGCCACCGACTTCACCGCCACCCCGGGCGTCGGGGTGCGGGCGGTCGTGGACGGCGCGGTGGTCGCCGTGGGCGCCCCCGGCCCCTACCGGGAACACCCCGAGGTCGTCGCCCTGGAGGCCGCGGGCCGCACCGCCGTCCTGGTGCTCCGCGACGGCGAACCCGTCGGCGTCCTCGGCCTCGCCGACCGCCCGCGCGAACAGGCCGCCGCCGCCGTCCGGGCCCTGACCGCGCTGACCGGCCGCCCGCCCGTGCTGCTCACCGGCGACAACCCGCGCGCCGCCCGCCACCTGGCCCGCGAGGTCGGGCTGACCGACGTCCGGGGCGGGCTGCTGCCGCAGGAGAAGGTCGCCGCCGTCCGCGCGCTGGCCGACGCCGGCCGGAAGGTCCTGATGGTCGGCGACGGCGTCAACGACGCCCCCGCCCTGGCCGCCGCGCACAGCGGGGTGGCGATGGGCCGGGCCGGCTCCGACCTCGCCCTGGAGACCGCCGACGCGGTCGTCGTCCGCGACGAGCTGACCGCCCTCCCCGCCGTGGTGGCACTCTCCCGGCGGGCCCGCACGCTCGTGGTGCAGAACCTGGTGATCGCCGGTGCGTGCATCACCCTCCTGGTCGTCTGGGACCTGGCAGGTACGCTGCCCCTGCCGCTCGGCGTCGCCGGGCACGAGGGCTCCACCGTGGTCGTCGGCCTCAACGGCCTGCGGCTGCTGCGCGAACGGGCGTGGCGGCGGGCCCTGGAGAACGAGGCCCCGCACGACGAGGCCCGCACCACGAGGCCCCGCGCCGTGAGGAGAGCTGAGACACCATGAGCCGCCGAGACCGCGAGCACACCGGCCGGCAGGGCCCGGCCTCCCCCGTGACCGTCACCGTCTGCCGGGGCTGCTGCTGCGGCACCGAGCAGAAGCACCCGGGCATCGACCACACCGGCCAGTACGAGCGGCTGCGCACGGCCGTCGGGGCATCGGGCCGGGTCCGGGCCGTCAAGTGCCTCGACACGTGCGCGCATTCGAACGTCGTGGTGGTCGGCCCGTCGAGCGAGGGCCGCGCGGCCGGGGGGCGGCCGGTCTGGCTCGGCTGGGTCCTGGCCGACGACATGATCGAGGAGATAGCCGAGTGGGTGCAGGCCGGCGGTCCCGGCCTCGCCGACCCCCCTGGCATGCTCGACCTCCAGCAGATCGCCGTCTCCCGCCGCGTCCGCGAGGGCCTGTCGGGCTGACCCGTCGGACCAGGGTGTCGCCGGGTGCCGCCGGGCCTCGGGGTCGGGCAGGGGCGTCCCTCCGCGCCGGATGAACGGGCGGTGAACAGTGCCGAGGGCCCCGGCGAAAGCAGGCCGAAGCCGACGGTCCGGGGTTTCCGGGGGAGCGCAGGGCCTAGCATGACCTTGGTTCCGACCCGGGAGGAAGACGATGACCACGGTCTGCCGCATCTGCGCGGGCACCGGCCGCACCGCCGGCCTCAGCTGTCGGACCTGCCAGGGCACCGGCACCACCGAGGTGGGCGGCGGCGGCGGGAACTGCTTCCTCTGCGACGGGACCGGCGTCTACGTCCGCTACCGGGTCGACGCCGGTGGCGCCAAGCACGCCTACCGCGACGAGATCTGCCGCACCTGCGACGGGACCGGCAACCGCGCCCCCTCGCCGTGGGACGAGTCCGCCTGAGCGGAGCCGGTCCGCAGGGCGGGCCGCGGGCCGGTCCGCGGACCGGGCGGTTCCGGCCGGCTGACAGGTCGTCCGGTGCGGACGCTCCACGCTCCCCGCGCGTGCCCGCCGCCCGGGTGACGGTTGGACTGTAAGGGTGCGGCTGGTCACCGCATCAGCGTAGACGGCCACCTCACCGGTGACCCGATCCGCGCTGCTGCCGGACGCTACGACTATGGCTTCCTTCAACCGACTGCTCTCCCGCGTCCGCAGACGCGCCGGAGCACTCGCCGTCCCCTGTACCGTCATCTCGGCCCTCGTCCCGGTGCTCGCCCTCGGCCCCGGGGCGGTCACGGCCGTGGCGGCCCCGCTCCCCGGCGGCTTGGGGCCGTGCGTCCCGGGCGACTGCCCGAACCCCTACCCGAGCTCGATCAACAACGGCCCGTTCGCCGGTCGGGACAACGGCATCAACGTCTTCGTCGGCGGAGACTTCCTGGTGACCGGCCGCGCCGCCGAGGCCGAGGGACGCGTCGTCGTCCTCAACAACTTCAGCCAGGCCAAGGAGGTGGGGGTCAGCTCGATCTACAACGTCGGCATCGCCGGCGTCGGCTCCCGGGTGCCCCCGCCGGACGGCGCGGACTTCCTCACCACCGGCGGCGGCGTCACCGTCGTCCCCGGTCAGACCCTGGTCGCCGAGGGCGGTGTCGTCCGGCACGCCGGCCCCGTCACCGGCACCGTGACCGGCACCCTGGTCACCGACCCCAACGCCGTACAGCCCTACAGCGGCCTGCGGGACCAGCTCACCTCCGCGTCCGACTGCTACGCCCGGGTCGGAGGCACGCCCCGGACCCCGACCGGCACCGCCGTCAACGAGGGCGGGCAGACCCTGTTCACCGGGGACGGCAGCTCGGCGCTCCAGGTGTTCAACGTCGACTTCAACCTCACCGGCCCGACCGGCGGCCAGCAGGGCATCGTCTTCGCGAACATCCCCACGGGCGCCACGATCCTGGTCAACGTGCTCGGCGCCACCCGGGCCCTGAACACCTTCAGCGGCGGCATCAACGACACCGACGACCCGCTCAACGCCTACCGCGACCACCTGCTGTGGAACTTCCCCGACGCCTCCGTCGTCAGCCTGGGCGGCACCGGCCAGTTCCAGGGCAGCTTCCTGATCGGCGAGCAGGCCTCGGTGACCACCGTGACCCTCGCGGGCGTCAACGGCCGGTTCTTCACCGCCGGCACCCTCAACCACACCAGCCTGGCCACCGGAGGCGGCGGCCAGGAGTTCCACGCCTGGCCCTTCAACGGCGACCTTCCCGCCTGCGGCACTCCTCCGGTGACGGGTGAGGTGCGGGTGTTGAAGACGGATGCGAATACGGCGGCGCCGTTGGCGGGTGGTGTGTTCGATCTGTGGGAGGAGACGAACGGTGTTCCGGGTCTGCAGACGTCGGGGGTGAATCCGGACACGCAGGTGGGTGCGGCATGTACGACGGGTGCGAATGGTCTGTGTTCTCGGACGGTGGAGGTCGGCACGTATTACTGGCGTGAGACGGCTGCCCCGCCCGGGTATCAGTTGCCTGCTTCGCCGGTGTTCGGTCCGTTGGTTCTGACTCCGGCGAATGCT
>NZ_JAQYWZ010000274.1:0-4016 GCF_036290945.1 Streptomyces sp. BE303 | reverse complement strand
GACGACGGGACGCCCTGAGGGCCCGGGGCCGTTGTCAGCCGCGCGCACCGGAACGGCGGCGCAGGAGGGCGAAGCCCAGCGCGGCGGCGCCGACGGCCGCGACGGTGCCGCCGCCGGCCAGCATGAGGCCGGAGGAGCCGGTCGAGCCGGATCCGTCACCGGCCTGGGCGGCGCCCTTGGGCACCTCACGGACCTGCGGCGGGCCGCCGACCGCCCCGGTCGTGGGCGGGTGGGTCGGGGTGACCCGGGGGACGGCCGGACCGTCGGAGCCGGCCTTCGCCGAGGGGACCGCGGTGGGCGTGGTACCCGGGGCCGGAGCCCCCGGGGGGACGACGGTGGGCGTGACCGGGGCGTGCGGGGCCGCCGGGGCGGCTGCGGTGGGCGTGGCCGGGGCGGGCGCGGGGGAACCGTCGGCCCACGCCTGCCCGCCGGTGAAGGTGGTCAGGAGGGCGGCCCCGGTCAGGGCGCAGACGGCGAGCACGCGGCGGGCGGGGGCACGACGGGTACGGCTGGTCATACGGTTCGCTCCTTCATCGGGACGCTGGTTCCGGCCGGTGCGGCCGGTGCGTCGTGAGTGACGTTAGGAGCGCCGTGTCGCGGTCCCCGGCCGGTCGTGTCACGGCCGCCCATCGTCTGTGTAACGGCCCTCGGGCGCCGGTCGGGTGACGGGATCCGGGCCCGGTGCGGCACGCCAGGACGGGCCCCGGAGGGGTGGATCCCGGAGGTCCTAGGTCGCGCGGTCCACCAAGATCGCAACCAGAGGCGGAAGCCGGGGCCCGGCCCGGTCCGTACCGTGGCCGTATGACCGTTGATCTGGAGAAGTACTTCGCACGTATCGGATGGGACGGCGAGCGGGCGCCCACCCTCGTGACCCTCCGGTCCCTGCACCACGCGCACGTCCTCGGCATCCCGTTCGAGAGCATCGACGTGGTCGTCGGCTCGGTCCCCTCGCTGGACCTCGCCGACCTCCAGGCCAAACTCGTCGAAGGCTCCCGCGGCGGCTACTGCTTCGAGCACAACACCCTGTTCGCCGCCGTGCTGGAACAGGTGGGCTTCGAGGTCACCCGGTTGACCGGCCGGGTCCGGCTCGGCGCCCGCCCCGGCGAGGTCCGCCCCCGGACCCACATGGTGCTGGCGGTCCGGGTGCCGGGCGAGGGCGGCCGACACCTGGTCGACGTCGGATTCGGCTCCGCCCGTTCCCTGTTGGAGCCGCTGCCGATGATTCCCGGCCTGGTCCGGGAGGGGCTGGGCCGGTTCAACCGCCTGGTCGTCGAGGAGGAGGACGGCCCCGCACCGGTCTGGGTCCTCCAGGCCAGGACACGCACGGCGGCCGACGCGGCGGACAGGTGGGAGGAGTTGGTCTCCTTCACCCTCGACCACGCTCCCGCCACCGACATCGGGGTCGCCAACTGGCACGTGGCGACCCACCCGCGCTCGCCGTTCCGCCGCCTGTTCGTCCAGCGCACCCACGCCACGGGCCACCTGAGCCTCGACGCGACCACCCTCACCCGCACACGGCCCGACGGGACGACCACCGTGGAGGAGGTCGACGGACCCGACGGGATCAGGGAGTTGCTGGCGTCCGAGTTCGGTATCGCCGCACCGTCCGACATCCGCCCCCAGCGCTGAGAGGGCCGCCACCGGCCGCAGGACCGGCATGAGAAGTCGGCCGGTCCGACTTCTCATGCGGGGTGGGCGGTGCGAAATCCGGTGGGCTTGAGGGGCCGGACCTGCCACGATCGCCGGATGGGTGCGTTGGATGCAGTGGCCGGCCGGGTGGCCGGGGGAGCAACCGTCTCGTTCCGTCCGAGCGGATCATCGATGGTCCCGCTGATCCGCAGTCGGCAGCCGGTGACGGTCGCCCCGGTCGACCCGTCGAAGCTGGAGGTCGGGGACATCGTGCTCGCCAGGGTCGCCGGCACGGTGTACCTGCACCTGGTGTCGGCCCTGGACCCGGCCGGGAACCGGGTCCAGATCAGCAACAACCGGGGCCGCGTCAACGGCTGGACCGGCCACGCCCGGGTCTTCGGCATCTGCGTGGCGGTCGACGGCACTCCGCGGTCCGGCACCGTCGGCAAGGTCCGCACGGCCGGCTCCCCCGGCGGCCCCTGACCCCGGCCGGGCCTCCGCCCGGACCTCCCCGTCGGCCCACCGGCAGCCGAACCGCCTTTCACCGGAGCGACGTTGAACTGCTGGACCGGGGTGAGATGCTCGTTCCGGCAGTGGCGCCGACGGGACGGGGGAACACGTGGGGATCGCCGAACACCCGGGGGCGCGTGAGGAGCGGGCGTGGCGGCACGCCGACCGCGCGCGCCGCTGGAGCCGGTACGCGCTGGGGCTCCCGGCGGCGGCCGGGTGGCTGTGGGCGCTCGGCCTCGCCTTCCTGCCAGCCTCGGTGGACCACCGCACCGGGTCGATGCACTGCGGTTCGCCCGTGTTCTTCGACGCCGCCGCCCGTCACTACCGGGACGACGACTGCGTCCCCCTGGTGGACCGGCGCATCCACCAGGCGTTCGGGGTGGCGCTGGTGACGCTGCCGGTCTTCGGCGCCTGGCGCGCCGTCGGCCACCGGGCCCGGCGGATCGCGGCGGAGGGGGTGGAGGGGGCCGGGCGGCGGCGCTGAGTCACCGCCCACCATCTCGGTAACTTTGGTTTACGATTCCGGGGTTCGTAAACTATGGTTACCGCATGGCGATGCCCGAGATCACCCCCGAAGAGCAGGCGGAACTCGACAAGGCCCTCTACGAGGCGCTGAATCCCCTGGCCACGGCCATCCGCTCCCGGGAGAGCGGCCTCCCCCCGGAACGCATGTGGGCCTCGGAGCCCGCGGAGATCACGCTCTCCGTCCTCGCCGCGTGGAAGGTCGTGGACGCCGAGGTCAAGCGCCTGACCGCCCACGCGGCGGCCACCGCCGGTTCCTACGGTGCGAGTTACGAGCAGCTGGGCGCCGTGTGGGGCATCACCCGGCAGGGCGCCCGCAAGAAGTGGCCCGAGGCCGTCAGCCGCCCGGAGACCCCGAAGGCGGAGCCCCGAGCACTCGACCTCTTCGGTGGAACAGCCCGGTTGACACCGCTCCCGGACGGCGGCTGGCGGTGGACCGGAACGGGTGCGGACGGCACGCCGGGCACCGCCGGCGACGGCGCCCGGTACGCGACCACCGAGGAAGCCGCGGCCCACGCGGGAGCCTTCCTCAAGGACCACGCCCTCGGCACCACCGACCGACCCTGACCCTGAAAGCCGTCGGCCCCGACCGGTCCCACCGGTCGGGGCCGACGCGCGAACCAGGTGTCAGACGGTGCCGAACTCGCCGGACCGGACGGCGCCGACGAAGGAGTGCCAGGCGTCGGCGGGGAAGACGAGAGCCGGACCGTGGGGATCCTTGGAGTCACGCACCGGAACGGCCCCGCGGAAGCTCACGGAGACCTCCACGCATTCACCGCCGTTGGTGGAGTAGGACGACGTGAACCAAGACGCTTGGGACAGTTCGGAGTTCATCGGGCAGTTCCTTTCCGCCGTATGCCTACCTCCGGGGACGCCGCCCTCGACGGCGCTTCAACCGTCTCTCGACCGTACCCGCGCCCTGCCCGGCTGCGACCCCCTGCGCGAGCGTTTTGGTGTCATTCGGCGGGGATGCCGCGGAGGAGGAAGGGGAGGTGGGCGCCTCGGGCGAGGGCGTCGAGGGCCTGGGTGGTGCGGTGGTGATGGTCGGGGGTCATGGCGTCGGCGAGTTGGGCGCGGTGGAGCCAGTGGACGGCGGTGATGGTGCGGGGCGGGCGGTGGCGGGCGACGGTGGATTCCTGGGCGGGGGTGAGTCGGCCGCCCCAGTAGACGAAGTTGACGGCTTCGGGGAGGTGTCGGGCGTCGACGTAGTCGGCGGCGAGGACGGAGCGCAGGGGGAGGACGAGGCCGGTTTCGGTTTCGGTGTGGCGGCGGGCGGCGAGGTGGGGGAGTTCGTCGGCTTCGGCGCTGCCGCCGGGGAGCATGAGGCCGGAGCGGTAGGTGGTGGCGACGAGGAG
>NZ_JAQYWZ010000273.1:0-352 GCF_036290945.1 Streptomyces sp. BE303 | reverse complement strand
CCCCCCCCCCCCCCCCCCCCCCCCGTTTTAATGAGCCGCCGACCACCGAGATCTACACCGAGATATACCCTCTTTCCCGCCCCGACGCTCTTCCGATCTGTGGTCGACTTCGCCCGCTACCCGCCCCGCGCCGCCGGGCCAAGCGTGGCGAAGATCGGAAGAGCACACGGCTGAACGCCACTCCCCAACTAACACCGCGGAAGCCCGCTGCCCGACGACGCGACCGGGGACGGGGGCGTGTCCGCGATCGGGCGAGCACACGTCTGAGCTCCCGTCACCAATTAACCGCGCGGCTGCCGGCGGGGGCTGGAGCTGGCGGGGGGGGGGGGGGGGGGGGGGGGGGGGGGGGGGG
>NZ_JAQYWZ010000272.1:0-310 GCF_036290945.1 Streptomyces sp. BE303 | reverse complement strand
CGAGCTTCCGACCTACGCCTACCAGCACCAGCGGTACTGTCTGCAAGCAGCATCGCCCGGCCGTTCGGAGGAACCTGCGGAGGCGGGCTTCTGGAACGTAGTCGAGAGGGGCGATCTCCCGGCGTTCGCAGCGGAGTTGGGTGTCGATACCGATGCCTCCGCCACCGTGCTGCCCGCGCTGTCGACCTGGCGGGCGCGCGGCCAGGTACGGTCGCTCATCGACGGCTGGCGATACCGCGTCACCGGGAAGCCGGTCGCCGATCCCGGCGCGGCCCGGGTCGACGGATCCTGGCTGCTTCTCGGTGAGGAC
>NZ_JAQYWZ010000271.1:0-317 GCF_036290945.1 Streptomyces sp. BE303 | reverse complement strand
CCCCCCCCCCCCCCCGTTCCCGGCGCCCCCGGCCCCCGGGGGGTGAAGTGGGGGGGCGAGGGCAGGGTTGGTCGCGGCGGCGGGGCCGCCCGGCGCAGCCGGTCGGCGGGTGTCGACTCCTCCGCGAGTCCGGCTCATCCACGTCCAGCCCCGCGCGGCTCAGTTCATTGCTGCCTGGAGTTAAGTGGTGGGCTGTTCGGTTCTATGTAGCGGCTGCAACCCCCCGGGTCCGGGCGCGCCGACGGCGCCTCAGCAAGTCGGTGTAGATATCGGGCGGCGCCGGATCCTGCGCATGGGGGGGCGGGGGGGGGGGGGGG
>NZ_JAQYWZ010000270.1:0-283 GCF_036290945.1 Streptomyces sp. BE303 | reverse complement strand
TTCGACTTGCATGTGTTAAGCACGCCGCCAGCGTTCGTCCTGAGCCAGGATCAAACTCTCCGTGAATGTTTACTCGGCCCCGAAATCAATCAGAACCGGTCGACACCCGCGTTGAGCGGCACGGCAACCACCGGAATAGGGTGGCCCCGCGCACTGCGTCCTCGCTAGTGTTTTACTTCAAAAGGAATCTCCAACCCCGAAACAAGTCCGAGGCCGGGGATGTCAACATATCTGGCGTTGACTTTTGGCACGCTGTTGAGTTCTCAAGGAACGGACACTTCCT
>NZ_JAQYWZ010000269.1:0-766 GCF_036290945.1 Streptomyces sp. BE303 | reverse complement strand
GTGATCCGGACCTTCGAGGGCGTGCAGACCGGCACGGGCCACGGCGTCCACGTCGGCGAAGTCCCGATCGGCACCACCCCGACCGACTCCGGCTACCAGCTCAAGGACGGAACGCGCGGCGGCACCTACACCACCGACATGCACGGTGGCACGGTCGACGGCGGATCCCTCTTCACCCGTTCCACCGACAGCTGGGGCGACGGCCTGCCGTCCAACCGCGAGTCCGCGGCCGTCGACGCGCACTTCGGCGTCGCGGCGACCTGGGACTTCTACAAGAACACCTTCGGCCGCGCGGGCATCCGCGGTGACGGGGCCGGCGCGTCCAGCCGGGTGCACTTCGGCAGCGGGTACCGCAACGCGTTCTGGGACGACTACTGCTTCTGCATGTCCTTCGGCGACGGCGACGGCAACACCCACCCGGTGACCTCCGTCGACGTGGCGGGCCACGAGATGACCCACGGCGTCACCTCGGCCACCGCCGGTCTCATGTACTCGGGCGAGTCCGGCGGCCTGAACGAGGCGACCAGCGACATCCTCGGCACCATGGTGGAGTTCCACGCCGACCTGCCCGCCGACACCCCCGACTACCTGATCGGCGAGAAGATCGACCTCCACGGGGACGGCGCCCCGCTGCGCTTCATGGACAAGCCGTCCAAGGACGGCCGTTCCGCCGACTACTGGCGCCGGGGCCTCGGCGGCATCGACGTCCACTACTCCTCCGGCGTCGCCAACCACTTCTTCTACCTGCTCTCCGAGGGCAGTGGCG
>NZ_JAQYWZ010000268.1:0-317 GCF_036290945.1 Streptomyces sp. BE303 | reverse complement strand
CCCCCCCCCCCCGGGGCGGGTTGTTTTTGGAGTGTCCCCGCCGGCTAATTTGGCGGGGGCGGTTGTTGGCTCATTTCCCCCCCGTGGGGGTGGGGGTCTGGGGGGGGCACCCGCCGCCCGCCCGGGGGGCCGGGCCCGCCCCCCCCCGTTCTTTCATGCTGCGGCGCGCACGGCGATCTACTCCGAGCTCTACACTCTTTCCCTCCACGACTCTCTTCCGTTCTCGTGGGGAGGTGTCTGCGGTTGCCGGGTGGTGCGGGGCACGGCGGTCAATCAGGACGGTGCGTCGAACGGTCTGACGGCGCCGAACGGTCCGT
>NZ_JAQYWZ010000267.1:0-446 GCF_036290945.1 Streptomyces sp. BE303 | reverse complement strand
TATTTTTTTTTTTGTGGGGGGGGGGGTGTTTGTTTTTTTTGGTGGTTTTTTTTTTGTGTGGGGTGTTTGTGGGGTTGGGGGGGTGTTTTGTTTTTTTTTTTTTGTGTTTTTTGTTTTTTTTTTTTTTTTTGTGTTTGTTGTTTGTTTTGTGTTTTTTGTTTTTGTTGTCTCTTTTTGGTTCCTGTCCTATGTAGCGTGTTCCCCACACGCCCCCCCCCATCTTCTAAGGATCCGGCGACCTCAGAGCTCTTCACCGAGTTATTGACTCGTTCACTGCACGCCGCTCTTCGGCCGTACTCCGCGTTGGAGAGCCGCCGGGCCAGCAGCCGCCGCGTCTCCCGCTCGCGGCCCGGCAGCTCGTCCGGGCGCCCGGAAGGCGGCCGGTCCGCCCGCTGCTGGGCGGACGGCCGCGGGGGGGGGAACGCCCCGGGGTGCGGGCGGGGGGG
>NZ_JAQYWZ010000266.1:0-303 GCF_036290945.1 Streptomyces sp. BE303 | reverse complement strand
CCCCCCCGCCCGCCCGCCCCCCCCCCCCCCCCGCGTGCGAGCCGCCGCCCGCCCCCGCGGGCGGAGCGGACGCGGGCTGTTCTGCGGTGTGGTCTACGGATCTCTGCCCGAGGTCCGCGGCGGCGCCGGCCAGGACGGTACGCATGGTGTTAGAACGGAAGAGCGTCGTGGAGGGAACGAGGGTATATCTCGGGGTAGATCTCGGGGGTCGCCGTATCATTAAAGACGGGGGGGGGGGGGGGGGGGGGGGGGGGGGGGGGGGGGGGGGGGGGGGGGGGGGGGGGGGGGGGGGGGGGGGGGGGG
>NZ_JAQYWZ010000265.1:0-495 GCF_036290945.1 Streptomyces sp. BE303 | reverse complement strand
GCCGCCCCGGTGCAGTACCCCATGATCGAGGCGCCGACGATCACGCACAACGGCTGGCCGCGCAGGCCCAGCGGATCGGCACCCGCCGCCTCCAGCGTCTCCCACGACGTCTCCAGCCACAGGCGCTGCTGCGGATCCATCGCCAACGCCGCACGCGGCGAGATCCCGAACAGCCCCGCAACGAAGTCCCCCGCCCCGTACCGGACCCCGCCCTCCCGGGCGTAGAACGTCCCCGCATGCTCCGGATCCGGGTGGTACAACCCCTCCAGATCCCACCCACGATCCGTCGGGAACGCCCCGTTCCCGTCCCTCCCGGACGCGACCAGATCCCAGAACTCCTCCGGCGTCCCCACACCACCCGGCAACCGCAGACCCATCCCCACGATCACCACCGGGTCGTCGCCGGTGGCGGCCAAGGGCCCCGGAGCGGCGGGACCCGCGGCGGCCGCGCCGCCGACCCCCTGCTCCAGCACGACCCCGGCGAGCCGCTCGGCG
>NZ_JAQYWZ010000264.1:0-16321 GCF_036290945.1 Streptomyces sp. BE303 | reverse complement strand
TCACCGGCCAGGATCGACAGCACGATCCGGACCTTCTCCTCCGGCGGCAACGCCGGCGGCCTCACCATGATCGATCAGACTCCTTCACAGGGCAGGACCCGCAAGAAACAAGCCCTGCCACAAAGTCTGACGCGCGACACCGCCACCCGGCCTGACCCTCCACACTCCAACGTCACCCTGAAAGGCCGAAGTCAGTAACGATCAGGCCACGCATCAGGCTCCGGTACCGGACTGCGCCTCTTGTCCACTGGACAGCTGATGTGGGGGTCGAAGGAAGACCGCGCCGTACCCCCAGTTCGCCCACTGCTGTCGGACGGCTCAGTCCCGGCCATGTTCTGAGAAGGCCGCGGATTGGTCAGATTCGGGCTCCTTCCGGTGGCGGGGTCGTCGACGTACCGGCCCCATGCCCGGGCGCCCCCATATCGATTCCTCAGGAGTAACAGAGATGACCCCCTTCAGTAGCCGTCGCCGCATCGTCGTAGCGACCGCCGTGGCTCTGACCGCCGTCGCTGTGACCGCCGTCGCTCTTGTCACGAGCGTAGGTGGCTCGGCTGGTGACAACCGTTCGCTGCACCACCAGCTGCCCGCGGCGATCCGCGAAGCGGGGGTGATCCGGGTGGGCGTGTCGTACACGGCCCCCCCGATCGTCTTCCGACGTACGGATGGTCAGCCGGACGGCCTCGATCTCGATATCGCCACCGCCCTGGGGAAGGTGCTCGGTGTCGAGGTCCGATTCCAGGAGGTCGATCTATTTTCGCACGTGATTCCCGGGCTGCTCGACAAGAAGTACGACATCGGAATGTCGGGCATCACCGACACCCGCGAGCGGGAACGGGGCGTTGACAAGGACAACAAGCAGGTCGACGAAGGCGTTGACTTTGTCGATTATTTCATGGCCGGCTCCGGCATGATGGTCCGCAAGGGCAACCCGGCGAGAATCGGCAATCTCGGCGACCTGTGCGGAAGATCCGTGGCCGTGAAGAAGGAGACCGTTCACGACGAGCTCGCGACCCGCCAGCAGAAGACCTGCGAGCGTCTGGGCAAGACCCTCAACGTCCTGCGGGCGGATTCCGATCCGGCCGCCGTGACGGAACTGCAGAAGAACCGGGCGGACGCGCTGATCACCGGCTACCCGAAAGTACTGTACAACGCCCAGGCCGTTGACAATGGGAGGAGCTTCGAGGTCGTTGGCCCGCAGGTGCACATGCAGCCATGGGGCATCGCCCTCCGCAAGAGTGACACCCAGCTGCGAGACGTCCTCGCCAAGGCGATGAACTCGCTCATCACGGACGGCACCTACAGCAGGATCCTGGAGAAGTGGCAACTGTCCGACAACGCTATCCACAATGCCGTCGTCAACGGCGCTGGCTGACCTCTCGATCCTCTGTGGTAATTCACGTACGCCGACTTGCGACCTGGCCAGGGCCCAATTGGCCAGGTCGTCTCGTTCGGGGATCGCCGAGGCCACCGCTACCCTCTGCTGCTACAAGCAACTGGCCCGCCTCACCACATAGGACACGGTCTTAAGTCATTCGGCCCAGGAACCTCCTTCCGAGTTCCTCCCGACTGAGTCGGGGATACAAACAAGGCGCCTCGTGGCGCACAAGAACCGCTCCACGATCCACCGCTTGGGCAGCACGACGAAGCCGCGCATGTCGTCACTGCGCTTGACGATGGCCAGGACCAGGGCGAGGGCGACCAGGCAGTGCTCGACGAGGCTGCCGGTGTAGCCGCCGTTGGCCCAGACCAGGGCCAGCCGGTGGTGCGCGGCGGCAACCTGGGCAAACAGGACGCGGGCGGCGGCGCGGTCGCCGATGTCCGCCGAGGTGACCATCACAGCGAGCAGCAGGCCGAGGGTGTCGACCACGGCGTGCCGTTTGCGCCCGTTGATCAGCTTGCCGCCGTCGAAGCCGCGGCTGTCGTGGCCGACGATGGCGTCCGCCTTGACCGACTGGGAGTCGATCACGCCCGCGCTCGGCTCCGGGTTCCGCCCGGCCTGCTCGCGGACCTCGCGGCGGAGCCGGTCGTGGTGGCCTGTTCGGTGGTGTCGGGGGTGTGGTCGGGCTGCTGGTCGGACATGGCGGTCTCCTTCGCGGGCTCGGTGGTCGGGGTGCCTACGTCGGCGCCCGGGTTCGCGGCGTCGGCCGCCTCTGCCTTGGCCTGGGCGGAGGTCTCGGCTGTCGTCACCGGGTCGGTGGCGTCCGGCTGGGCCGGTGGGGGTGTCGTCGGCCCGGCGATCGTGGTCTCCCAGGCGGCCCGGGCCTCGGCCAGCTCGCGGCGCAGGGCGCCGATCTCCTGACGGGCCTGGGCAAGCTCACGCTGATCGCGGTCAAGGAGACGGAGCACCTGCGTTCGGGTCTCGTCCAGGCCCTGGCTGATCGTCGTGACCAGCTCGGTGCGAAACTCCTCGCTGCCGGCCTGGAGTGCCTGGAGCTCCCTCAGTAGGGCCGGGGCGGTTTCGGTCCGGAGCAGCGCGATCTGGTCGGCGGTCCTCGTCATGTGCTCTCCCGGTGGCAGCGCGCGGCGGTGGGCCGTGCCCCCAAGAGTGGTGGGCGTTCCGGCAGGCAGGGGGCGTATTGAGCGGTGGTGCCCCGATCCGCGTGATCACTGTCCGGAATCGCATCGTCACACAAAATGGAAGGCCGCAGCCGTTCGATCGGCGGTCATACGACCGCCCCACACACCGCCTCGCTCAGCCGCACCCGTGCCCGCGAGTGCTCTACTTCCTTCCGGTGATCCTCGGCCGGACCACTATCCGGCCGGTGCCCGAAGCGCCAGCATGACGGTCATGACCACTCCGCACCTGAGGCGCCTTTGTCCATCGACGTGATCGACCGCTCCCGCGCCGAACTCGCCGGCGTCCTGGAGAAGCTGCTCGACCTGCTTCCCACTGAGTTCCGCGGCCGGGGCCCCGACGCGACCGTGCTGCACCTGGACGACACCGAGTACGGGGCCGGGCCGGCGGTCGTCGTCCAGGCCGACCAGCTCGATCCGCTCGTGGCGATGCTCGCCGAGCTGCTGCCCGACCACTAGCCCTGTACTTCGCACTTGGGGTTTAGGTCTCCAGCCAGCGGGGTCGGGTTTCGTCGATGCCGAGGAGTTCGAGCAGGTGTGCTTGGACTCCTCAGCTGATCAGGATGACGGGTGGGCTAGTGGTGGTGCCGGGTCGGATCTTCAGGCCGGCGAGGTGGTAGAAGATCATGCGGCCGGTGGGGCGGACGGCGCGGTTGTCCGGATAGAGGCCGCGCATGGTCTGTTCGGGGCCGAGGGCTCGGCGGACCTGGCGTTCGATCAGGCAGAACACCAGCAGGGCCAGGCAGATCACGGTGATCAGGGCCGCGATGCGCCGGTTGTGCTGCAGGAAGATCGGGGCGACCGCGAGGGGGCCCTTGAAGTCGCTGTACCGACGCTCGACCACGGCCTGGCCCTTGTAGCGCAGGAACACCTGCTCGGGGGTGGCCTGGTCGGGGGTGAGGTTGGTCAGCAGCGCGTACCAGCCGTCGACGGCGGCCTCGGCCGCCAGGACATCCTGGTCGAAGTGCCAGGTCAGAGTTGGGCGGCCGTCTGGATCGGTGTCGATGGCGGTCCGCAGGCAGGAAGCGACCCGGTGGGTCTTGGTGATCACGCCGATCCGGGCGGCGACCTTCTGGGCGGTGTTGTAGAAGCGGCCGCCGCAGCCGCGTTGGAGCTTGTCCAGGTCCTCGGCGGCCCGGCGTAGGCGCTTGTCGCGGGCCGCGCGCTGGCCGGCCGCGTTGCCGGTGGAGTGGACCAGGATCCGCCGCAGGGCGATCACGGGATCGCGCTTGCGGGGCCCGGCCAGGACGTGGGTGTCCTCCAGAACCCGGTAAACACCGCGCTCGCCGGGCTCTTTGCCCGTGTCCCGGTCGGCCGTGTAGTGGACCACCTGCGCGGATTCCGGGTCCAGAGCGGCGTAGAGGTGGTCGGGGATCTTGGCAGCGGGGGCCGGGGCGACGAACCGTACCCCGGCCTCGACCAGGGCCGTGATGTTCGGGTAGGACACCAGTTTCGAGTCCGCGACCAGGAGGAAGTCGCGCCGGGCGGCCATCTTCCGCAGGGCGGTCATGGCGCCGACGACCTGGGCGACCTCGCCGGCCCCACCGTCGTAGACGCGGTGGAACACCGGCACGCCGCCGTCACCGGCGACCGCCAGCCCGGCCTGGACCTGCTTCAGGTCCACCCGCCGGTCTTTCGGGTGCCCGTATCTGACCTGCGGGAAGCCGTCCCCCTGGGCCTCGTAGGCGCCGTGCAGGGACATGCTGGTCATGTCCCAGTGCAGCCGCGAGACGTCGATCCCGAACTCGGCGATCGCCCGTGCGCCCGCGCTGCCGACGATCTCCTCCAGGCGCGGGGCGATGGCGTCCAGCGCGCGGGCGAGGCGGTCGTCGCCCAGGAGTTCGGGCTCGATCCCGAGGACCTCGTCCACCGCCCACTCGGCGGCCCAGTCGCCCACCCGCACCAGCGGCGCGGGCGCGGACAGCCGGTTGGCCACCAGCATCTCGATGACCTGCCCGTGTGTCACATGCGCGACATCGCGCACCGGGCACAGCTCGTCGACGATCTCGGCCACGTCCAGCCGGCGCAGAAACTCGGCAGAGGCGGGCAGAGCGCCCAGACGCCTCTCCACCACGGGCGCGATCTCCACAGCGAAGCGTGGACGACGCACCCGGGACCGCGGCGAACGAGATATCGACGACACACCTCATCCAACGACCCGCACACCATCAAGGTACCGGCCACATCACCAGTTCATCCGAACCACGCATGTGCGGAGGACGGGACTAGCCGAACACCACCAGGCGTACGCCGACCTCTATCCCAACCACCCCCCCGCAACCCGCCGAGACGGGCACCAGTTGACCACCACCTTGCCGGGTACTTCACCCGGTTCTGCAAGCACGACGCGGGTGCTCGGCCTTCTGAGGTCACTCCTCTTCGGGCCGCAGGGACGGGTCGGCGCCGACCGTGGCGGACCGGCCGAGCGGGTTCGTGGCGAGGCGCTGCAGGTCCGCGTCCCTCCATCCCCGAAGAGCGGCCACGGTGGTGAGGTTCATCGCGGTCGGCGTCCACTGCTCGGGCAGGTCCGGCCACAAGCGGGCGACCGCGTCGCGGGCGGCTCGGTAGGCGTCCGTAATGACCTCCTCGTCCTCGTCTGCCTCGGCCCAGGGACGGCGGGCGCGGACCGCGACGAACGCCTCGACCGGGTACCAACCCGGCGGGGCCTCGTCGGGGCGTGCCGGGCGCTGCGGGCGGAGCACGACAACATCAGCCCAGGCCGGATACTCCTCGCCGGTGGCGTTCCGGGTGAGAACCTGGGCCCTGTTGGCAACGACTGCGGGCAGGAGCAGCTCCGGGGCCGCCGAGAAGGTGGGGTCCGGTTCGGCAGGCTGGTGAAGAACAGGTACCCGGGCGTCTGTAGGTTCCAGGTGCTGGGGTCTGCAGCGGCGGATAGGCGGCGGCGGGCCTGCATGTAGGTCTCGCCGGGTCGCTCGGCCATGCGCATCTTGATCTGCTGCTTGCGGGGGTCAGCCATCGTCGGTCGCTTCCTGGCCGCGCGTCCCACGCCCGCGCCGGCCGGGTTCACGGGACGGCGGTGAGCACCGCGGTCGGCATCGCCTTGATCGCTGGCCGGAGGCGTGGGCACGAAGTCCGGCGTGGATGACGGGCAGCCGCGGAGCTACCCCTGTCGCAGACGATACCGGCCGGGGCTGACCACAGTGGGCGAACACACTGATTCATCCGATACTTCTTCGACGAGCGAGTCGTCAGCCGTAGGATGACGGCCCTCGGGTGGCTGCCTGAAGGCACGGTAGGTGTCGGCTGGTGAGCATCAGCGAACAGTACTTCGGCTACGGAACGCTCCCGCACAGGCCGGGTTGTTCGGCCACCGGCTGGGAGGTCCGCTACCGAGCGATCGAACAGGAGCGCCCCGTCCACCGATGCAGCGAGCCCAAGTGCGAGGACCACCAGCTGTACTACACGGAGTTCTCGGCACACACGGGCCTCGGCAAGCTCGAGGCCAGCAATCACTCCGCCGAGCGCGCGGGCGATGGATGCGGGGTGGCGCGGAGCGGGGCTTCCACCTCGAACGCGCTCTGGAGTCTGCGGACTCGTCGGCGCCAGCGGCCTTGGTCGCCGAAAGGCCGGCGTTCAGTCATCGGGACACGGCCCCACTTCGGTGGGACCGTTTCGGTTGTCCGGCCCGGGTGCTTCGTCGAGGAGTGCAGGGTCGGCCCGGGCCGGCGGGTCACCGGGAAGAGTGGATTGCCCAGGTTTTTCGGCGGCCGGGCGGTAGGGGCCGGTAGGGTCGCGCCGCGCGGGCCTGCTCCGCCCGCGCTGGCAAGGGGAGGGTGCGGTGCCGGATTCGCCGGTCAGCAAAGTCGTTGACGCCGTGTCGGCGGACGCCGGTCCGCCCGCGCTGACCACGGACCTGGTGCGGGAGTTGGCGGGGTGCGCCGCCGTGTTCGTTGCCGCGGATCCACCGCGCGCCGGCACGGTGGTGTTCTGGCGGCCCGGCGGCGGCGGCGTGCCCGGGGCGAGCGGGACGGTGACGGTGGTGCGCCCGCACGGTGCCCAGGTACGCCGCCGGGAGGCGCCCGCAGCGGTGCTGCCCCTCGGGCAGGCGCTGGACGTCCTCCTCGAGGCGCGCCGATCGCCCGGCGGTGATCCGGCGGCGGTGTTCTGGGGTGCCGCGGTGGTGCTGGCGCTGCAGTTGCTCGCGCGGGGCCGGCTGCTGCCCGGGGTCAGCCTGGCGGGCTTCGACGCGTGGCGGATCGGCCCCTACGAGCACGAGGACCTGGTGGCGGTGCGGGAGCTGGCGGCGGCGATGCCGCCGAACGCGCGGGCGGTGCCGCTTGCGGATCGTCCTGGTGTTGAGTTGCCGCGGGCCGAGCCGTTGGTGCGGGCGTTCGCGGACGCGGTTGCCGATGTGCTGGCCCGTACGCCGGGCGGTCCGGTCGCCGCCGGCGGGCCGCTCTGGACGGCGGCCCAGCCGCAGCCGGTGCCCGAGGAGGAACGGCGGTGGGCCGCCGACGTGGCGGTGGGCCTGGACGCGGGGGTGCGGGTGTCGTTGCGGTTCGAGCTGCCGGACACGGGGGCGGCCGACTGGGATGGTGCGTTTCCCGGGAACGACGGGTGCGCGGGCGGATGCCGGGTGGTGGTGCAGTTGCACCAGCTTGCCGAGGGTGTGGTCGCCGATGCCGGTGACGTCTGGTCGGGCCGCTCGGCGGCCGCCGCGTCGTTCGGCCCGCAGGCCCGGACGCAGGCGCTGCTGGGACTGCGCCGGGCTGCGCGGGCGTGGGCACCGGTGGGACGGCTGCTGGAGGGGGCCGCCCCGGTCGGGCTGGACCTGTCGGAGGAGGAGGTCTCGGATCTGCTGGGCGGGGCGTCGGCCGCGTTGGCCGCGGCGGGCGTGCAGGTGCACTGGCCCAGGGAGCTGGCGAAGCGGCTGCTGGCCCGCGGGGTCGTCGGATCGGCGGAGAAGACCGTCTCGGACCTGCCGTCGATGCTGTCCGCGCAGGTGCTGTTGTCGTTTCGCTGGCACATCACCCTGGGAGATCGGGAGCTGGATGCGGCCGAACTCGACCGGCTCGCTGAGGCGACCCGTCCTCTGGTGCGTCTGCGGGACCAGTGGGTGCTGATCGACCCGGCCGTCCTCGCCCGGGCCCGCGACCGGCTACCTGTCCCGCTCACCCCGGTGGAGGCGCTGGGCAGTGTGCTGGCCGGTAGCACCGACATCGGCGGCGAGGCGGTGGAGGTGACTGCGGTCGGCTGGCTGGCGGAGCTGAAGGAACGTCTGGCCGACCCGGAAGCCGCTGCACGCCGCCGACCAGTCGCGCCGCCGGCCGCGCTGAACGCGACCCTGCGCGGCTACCAGGTGGCCGGCCTGACCTGGCTGGACCAGATGACGTCGCTGGGGCTGGGCGGCTGCCTTGCCGACGACATGGGACTGGGCAAGACGTTGCAGATCATCGCTCTGCACCTGCACCGCGCGCGCAGCGAGCCGACGCTGGTGGTGTGCCCCACGTCGCTGCTCTCGAACTGGCAGCGCGAGATCGAGCGGTTCGCACCCGGGACGCCGGTGCTGCGCTTCCACGGCGCGCGGGGAACGCTGGCCGGAGCGGGGCCCGGTTTCGTCCTGACCACCTACGCCACCATGCGGCTGCGGGCCGCCGAGCTCGCCGAGTGCGCCTTCGGGCTCGTCGTCGCCGACGAGGCGCAGCACGTGAAGAACGCGTCGTCGTCCACGGCGAAGGCCCTGCGGACGCTGAGGGCTCCCGCGCGGATCGCGCTGACCGGCACTCCGATGGAGAACCAGCTTGCGGACCTGTGGGCGCTGCTGGACTTCACCACGCCCGGGCTGCTGGGGACGCTGAAGGAGTTCCGGGACCGGTACGCGCGCGGCGCGGAGAGCGGGAAGGACCCCGAGGCGGCGCGCCGTCTGGGAGCGCTGATCGCCCCGTTCCTGCTGCGCCGGCGCAAGTCGGATCCCGGGATCGCCCCGGAGCTGGGTGCCAAGACGGTGACCGACCACGCGGTGGCGCTGTCGAGGGAGCAGGTGGCGCTGTACGAGGCGGTGGTGCGCGAGACGATGGCCGCGATCCGGGCCAGTGACGGGATCGCGCGGCGCGGCCTGGTCCTGAAGCTCCTCGGCGCTCTCAAGCAGATCTGCAACCACCCCGCCCAGTTCCTCGGCGAGGCCGGGCCGGGCACGAGGCCGGGCCGGTCGGGAAAGCTGGACCTCCTCGACGAGCTCCTGGACACGATCCTCGCGGAGGAGCGCTCCGTGCTGGTGTTCACCCAGTACGTGGAAATGGGGCGCCTCATCGAGAGCCACCTGGCCGGCCGGGGGGTGCCGCAGCGGTTCCTGTACGGTGGCGTCCCCGTGAAGCGACGCGACCGGATGGTGGAGGACTTCCAGGCCGGCCGGGCCCCGGTGTTCCTGCTGTCGCTGAAGGCGGCCGGCTCCGGCCTGAACCTCGCCCGCGCCTCCCACGTGATCCACTTCGACCGGTGGTGGAACCCGGCCGTGGAGGAGCAGGCCAGCGACCGTGCCTACCGCATCGGCCAGACTCAGAACGTCCAGGTGCACCGGTTCGTCGCGGAGGGCACGGTCGAGGACCGGATCGCCGAACTCCTCGCGTCCAAGCAGGCGCTGGCCGACGCCGTCCTCGGCTCGGGCGGGGAGAAGGCGTTCACCGAACTCAGCGACACCGAACTTGCCGACTTCGTCCGCCTCAGGAGGATCCCCCGATGAAGTCCTCACCGGCCCGCCCGGCCGGCCGTGACGGCGACCGCCGCCTCGTCTTCCCGCCCCTTCCCACCGCCCGGCTCGGCCGCTCCTTCGCCGACACCTGGTGGGGCAACGCGTGGGTGCAGGCCCTGGAAGGGCCGAGCCGCTCCGCCACGGGACGGCTCGCCCGAGGGCGCACCTACGCCCGTGCGGGCAACGTCGCAGAGATCGTCATCTCCCCCGGCGTCGCCAGCGCCCGCGTCCAGGGCAGCCGACCCACCCCCTACCGCACCACGATGGCCGTCCCGCAGCTCACCCCGATGGCCTGGGACGCACTGCTGGACGTGGTCGCCGGCCGAGCCGGACACATCGCCGCCCTGCTGGAACACGACATGCCCCCCGCCCTGGCAGACGACGCCGCCCGGGCGGGCGCGCGCCTGCTGCCGACACCTCACGAGCTCACCCCCACCTGCTCGTGCCCGGACTGGGGCAACCCCTGCAAGCACGCCGCGGCGCTGTACTACCAGGTCGCCCGGCTCCTCGACCACGACCCGTTCGTCCTGCTCCTCCTGCGCGGCCGCGGCCGGAGCGAACTCATGACCGAACTCCACCACCGCAACGCCGGCCCCAGCCCCGCAACCTCCGGCTACCCGCCTCCGGCTGGCGTGCCCGCCCGAGACGTCTTCGCCGCCGCCCGCGCAGGCCTGCCGCCCCTGCCCGCGCCCACCGGCCCGGTCGACCAGGTCGGCCGGGTCCCCGGGCTGCGCCACGCCGCAGACCCGGCCCCCGGCCTCGACCCAGCCGCCCTGGAGTTCCTGGCCGCCGACACCGCCACCCGCGCGGCCCGCCTCCTGCACCAGGCCCTGCGGCCGGACGGCGAACCGGCCCCGCCCGTCACGTCGGTGAACCTCCCCGCCACCGACGACCTGATCCGCCTCGCCGCGGCGCGGCCGCCGGACGAAGTCTTCACACGGCTCGTCTTCGGCGCCCACCGCACCCCGCTCTCGCTCACCCGCGCGGCCCGCGCCTGGCAGTACGGCGGCCCCGCCGCCCTCGCCGTCCTCGACGACTCCTGGCCCACCGACCCGAACCGCCTCAACCCGGTCCGCGAGAGCCTGCGAGCAGCACCAGACGGCGAGGACACACCCCGGATCAGCGTGACAGACAACTGGATCGGCTTCCCGGACCACGACGCCCAGCTGCGCCTGGGCACCTGCGGGCGCCTGTGGTACCCCTACCGGCGTGAGAGCGGCACCTGGTGGCCGGCCGGGCCCCCGCACCACGACCCCGTGACGGTCAGGGACGCACTCCTCGGCCGACCCACCACCACTCACGCCCGGCAGGAGGGCGAATCCCGGCGGTGACGGGGCGGGCGCGGCTAGGGTTGCTCCATGAATTCGGGGGCGGGCCGTGCCGGTTGAGGCGTCGACGCAATCGACCGGAGGTGTCGGCAACAGCATGGAGGTGCGCCTCGGCGCGCTGCTGGCCTCGCACGTCCTCGCGCGGGCGCCGTTCGCCGAGCTCGGATTGGCGATCACGCCGACCGAGCTGACGTTCCAGCCTCGGCCGGGGCGCAGCCCGGTGGACGACTTCCTCCTGGTCGGGAAGGCCGAGGACGGCGGCGTCCACGGTGTCTCGATCGGCGCCCGTCGCTATCCCGATCTGGTGCCCAGCCACGACGAGACGGTGAAGCTGCTGAGCACGTTCGCCAGGATGGGCGTGGAGCGCTGGGAGGAGATCCGCGCAAGGCGGTGGCGTCTGTGCCTGGCCACCGGTAGACAGATGCCGGCCTTGGAGGAGGTGGTGAAGCTGACGCTCGCCGCGCAGGCAGCGCGCGACGACGCGGATTTCCGTGAGGAACCACGGCGTACGAACGCCAAAGACCGCCAGCGGCTCGTCCAGCTGGACCGTCTGGTCGACAGGGCGCGCCCTCGGCCTCCTCGAGAGCGAGCTGGCGACGAGCGAGATCACCTGGCGGATGCTGTTCGGCCTGCACGTGCGGTTCCTGCGCGTCCAGCGCGGCGAGGACCAGGACAACGCCGAGGCCATCCGCCTGCTGACCCCGTGACCCGCCTTGGGACGGTGGCCGCCGCCCACCAGGTGTGGCGCGCTCTGGTCACGGAGTGCACCGAGTGGGGGCCGGCCGGCGCCGTCGTCGACCGGGAGCGCATCCGCACGCACCTGCCCGGCAGTCTCGCCCCCGACCACGACGGCCCGCAGAACGGGGGAATCGCTGCGGCACCGGCCCCGGGGGCGCCGCTGGAGTGCGTCGACCCGGTCGGATTCCTGGGGATCCGTCCGGTGATCACCGCCGCGGGCGCGCACGGCCCCCTGCCGGCCTACGTCCGTCGAGGGCACGACGACCGCCTGGCCGGCCTCGTCGCCCGGGTGCGGGAGCGGCAGAGGCCTGAACTGATGTGCCTGGTGGGCGACTCCTCAACGGGCAAGAGCCGGGCGCTGTGGGAAGCGGTCAAGGATCTGCCCGCCCCGTGGCGGGTCGAGTCGATCAACTCCCGGCTGCGGAAGGCCACCCGCAACCGCGGTCACTTCCCATCCGAACAGGCCGCGTTGAAGGTGCTCTACCTCGCCGTCCGGGAGCTGATCGCTCCCCGGGCACGCGACGTCAACCGCGTCGCCGCACACTGGAAGGAGGCGCTGAACCAGTTCTCGCTGTTCTTCGAGGACCGACTCAGCATCCGATGACCACAGCAGGTGAGTTACACGAGATCGCTGACACGCCCAGCGGTGGGGCGTGGGCGCAGTCGCGCGCTCTGGGCGGGGTGTGGCGGAGTTCAGTTCCCGAGGCCGGCGGCGAAGACCAGCGAGGCGGCCAGGCCCAGGTGTGTGACGGTCAGCAGCGTCCAGTCCAGGGGGTTCATCCGCGAACGGTCTCGGGACATGAGCTGCCATGCGTAGAGCGTGCAGCCGACGGCGAGTATCAGAAGGGGCGTCCAGACCCAGGCCCGCCAGGACCAGGCCGGGCCGGAAGCGAGCACGGCGTTCAGCGCGCCGGTGAGCGCCGCGGCGGGAAACCATTCGGGCTTGGGGCGCTTGGAGGTGTTGGCCGGCGCAGGTGTCAGGGCGTTCATGGTGCGGTCCTATCGGGACGTGGGCAGGGGGCCCCCTGGGGGGACGGGCCGCGGCCCGTCCCCCCAGGTCAACCGAAGCTGGTTGGCTTGTCAGTGGAACAGTTGCCAGATGGTGTAGAGGTTGCCGCCGACGTTGGCGGCGGTCAGCGGGGCCTTCCAGTACCAGGCCAGGCCGTTGTACCAGTCCACGAAGGCGCCGTACGTTCCGCCGACGGCTTTGATGAAGCCCGGCACCTTCTTGAGGAGGTTGATGATCCCGTCGAACTTGCCCGCGAGCGCGGTTGTGCCGGATGCGATCTGCTGGAGCTCGGCCCGCTCGGCGGCGCTGTATGCGACGGGCGAGTTCAGCAGGGCGGTGGCCAGCGATTGCACCGCCTGTTGTTGACCCGGGGTCACCGTGATGGCGGGGGTGGCGGTGCTCGCCTGGGCGACACTGCCTCCGAACGTCAGGGTCAGGGCCGCGAGGGCGGCGACACCACCGATGCGTAGTCTGTTGCGGTTCACGCACTCTTCCTTTGCGTCATGCAGAGGGAGTGGAGTTCAGGTGCCGCTCGTGGAGCCGTCGGCTTGGACACTTTCGGCCCCGAACCGGACCTGGCTCCGCCCCCGTGCAAGTGGCCTCGTCGGCAGATGCGGGCGGGTTGATCAGGACCGGCCGCAACTTCTACCGACCTTAACGGGCCGTTCAACCGGACTTCAACGAAGTCGCACAGGTAGCCTGGAGATTCCAGCCAGGCCCCCAGGTCGGCGGGCTGATGCCGTGCCGCGTCATCGAGTGCTTTGACCGTTACGTTTCCCGCAAGGCGGCACACCGGAGCCCGAGTCGCATGACCTGCACTTGTACATGTCAGGCGTCGTGTCTTGTCCATAATCGTTCGATCATGTTGGACGGAGGGAGCGTCGGCTTTCACCTGACCCGACATGCCCCCGCCCCGCCCGGCCCGGCTCACCCGCTGACCTCGGCGCACGGACCCCGGGGTATCACCGGCGAAGTCCCCACGGTGCGGAGCGGTGCGACGGGGCCCGTGATGGACACGCCCGACCACACCACGGGTGCCGGTCTCGGTGGACAAGGCGGCGCCGCCGGCCATCTGCCACCGCCCCGGTCCGTGACGTCCAGAAGGGCGCCGTCCAGTGGCCGACGATCAGCTCCCGGTGGGTCGGTGCCCGCAGCCCTGGTGGCAGCGGGCGCCAGGATGGAAGCCCACGCCTCTCACCGGACTTCTCACGACCGACGGCCGGCGGTCATGATCCGACAACGGGTGTTCTAGCCGGTCCGGTAACCGGGGTTACGAACCCGTGTGCCACGGTCCTGCTCGCCCGCGACAGTGCCGGCCAGGACGGCTGGAGCCTGGCGCTGCGGCATCCCAGCAGGCGCGTCGCCCGGCTCCCGGCATTGATCGGCATGCCGTCGTCGGAGTAGCCGCCCCGGCTCCCGACGCCCCGCTCGGTGAGGTCGTCACCGGGCCGCAGCGGCGGGGCGGGGCGTCCCGCGGAGACGCTGGGTGCCGCCGGGTCGCGGTGTGTCGCGGCGCGGCGGGGGGTCCGAGCGGTCGGCAGCGGTCAGGCTGGCACCATGCCCGCACCCCGCTCCCGCCGTCGCTCCCGCCTTCGCTCCCGCCTTCGCGCCATCGCTCTCGCCGCAGGACGGGTCGGGGCCGACGCTCCTTGGCAGCCCCCCGAAACCGTTCCGGGGCCCCGCCCGGCGGCGGGGCCCGCTGGGAGGCGGGCGGGCGCGCAGGGCGCCCCGTGCTGCACGCAGACCCGCACGCGCGGCACCTGGGCCGACGGCGATGTCTACGTCCTGACGGTGCATGAGGCGCGCTGCCCCGTCTGGTCGGCCCGTTGACCGCGTCGCCTCCGGCTGTGCCGGCGGGCGGACTCTGCGGCACAGCCGAGCCGCCGGCGCACCGGAGACTGCGGCGGGCGGGCTCACGGCCGCCGTGCCAGCCTGGCGGTGTCCCACCGCCCCTGCGACGGCCCGGCCGGGGTGGGCGACCGGGGCCCCTTCGCCGCTGCCCTGTGCCGGGCCCTGTGCCCGGGGCCGCCCGCGGCACACGAACCGCTCGAACGACACCGAGGACCCTCCATGATCACTCTCACAGGCATGACCGTCGCGCTGCTCGTCGCCCCCGAAGGGGTCGAGCAGGTCGAGCTGACCGGGCCGCGCCAGGCCGTCCTCGAAGCCGGCGGCGCCGCGGCCCTGCTGTCCACCCGTGAAGGCAGGATCCAGGCGTTCAACCACCTCGACCGCGCCGACACCTTCGCCGTCGACGCCGTTGTCGCCGAGGCAGACCCGGACGACTACCAGGCCCTGATCCTTCCGGGAGGAGTGGCGAATCCCGACGCCCTGCGCCTGGACCCCGCGGCCGTCGACTTCGTACGGTCGTTCTTCCACCGGGGAAAACCGGTCGCGGCCATCTGCCACGCGCCCTGGACCCTCATCGAGGCCGACGTGGTGCGCGGGCGCAGCCTGACGTCCTGGCCCAGCCTGCGTACCGATTTGGTCAACGCGGGGGCGCGGTGGGCCGACGAGGAGGTGCTCATTTGCCGGGACGGCCCGAGCACCTTGGTGACCAGTCGCGGGCCGGATGACCTTCCCGCGTTCAATGATTCCCTGGTCACGGTCTTCGCCGCTTCCTGACCGTTCCCTCCTCGGGGGCGTCGCGCCTGTGCCCCGCCGGGTCCCGTTTCCCGGGGTGTCCGGGCGGAGCGGAAGGTTGGCCGCCCGGACGGGTGGCCGGTGGGTGGCCCCGTGCGGGCGGGCTGCGGAGGCACCCGGCGGCCGTGGAGCGCGATGGGGGCGGGCGTCCCACGGGTCCGTGCCAGTGCCGGGGTCGTTCTTCGGATGACGGCGGCACGGCTCGGCGCCGCCTCCGGCCGGGTCTTCCGTCCGGCCCCCTCCGATCGGTGGGGCGGTACCCGGATGGGTGGCGGCTGTTGCCGGTTCGACCTGTCTGGGGCGCAATCGGTAGGGGCCGGGCATACCGGCCAGCGGTCGGGGCAGGCGTTTGTCCGACCGCGAAGCGATTCGAAGGCGAGTTGAGCGATGAGTAAGGTCCAGGAGCAGATCGACGTGAACGTGCCGATCGCCACCGCGTACAACCAGTGGACGCAGTTCGAGGAGTTCCCGCAGTTCATGGACGGCGTCGAGGAGATCACCCAGATCGACGAGCGGCACAACCACTGGAAGACGAAGATCGGCGGGGTGTCGCGGGAGTTCGACACGGAGATCGTTGACCAGGTCCCCGATGACCATGTCGCCTGGCGTACCACCAGCGGTGACGTGAAGCAGACCGGTATGGTCCGCTTCGAGCCGATCGACGCCACCCATACCCGGGTGATGATGGAGATGGATTTCCAGCCCGGCGGTATGGCCGAGAAGGCCGCCGACATGATGGGCGTGCTCGACCGGCAGGTGAAGGGCGACCTCAAGCGGTTCAAGCACTTCATCGAGAAGCGCGGCACCGCCACCGGCGGCTACCGCGAGAACCTCTGATGTGAGGTCCTTCGGCGCCCCGCGCCGCTGGCGCCCCTGCCGTCACGGCGCGGGGGCGCCGACCTGTGTGACGGCCCGTGCACGGGAAGGCGGCGGCACTCGGCAGAGCCGGTACCCGCACGGTCCGCGGGGGAGTACTTCCCGCCGGGTGGCGTGCCCGCTCGCGTGACCTCGCCCGGCGGTCCCTCCTTCGGCGTGGGGCCCTCCGGCGCCGGGAGCCCGTGGACTTCGCGCGGGGAGTCGTGCTGGTGGTGGGAATCCCCAGCCGCCGAACCTTCCCCGACCCTCCCGGCTTGGGAATCATCTTCTCCCGCACCGGAAGCGGCCGGAACACGCCCGTCGTGAGACGGCCGCGCAGGTCGCCCAGGAACCCGGGAACACCGAGCGCCTCCTCGACGTCGGCGGCGGTCAGGCCGTCGACGCCGGGAGTGCCGGCTCCCCGGTTGCCCGCGACCCGGTCGAACGCCACGATCAGCGTCGCGG
>NZ_JAQYWZ010000263.1:0-342 GCF_036290945.1 Streptomyces sp. BE303 | reverse complement strand
CGTCGCCGTCACCGCGCCGCTGCTGCGCCGCGCCCGTGACGATGTCACCACCGCGCTGACGGCGCTCGCGACACTTCTCGTCAACGGTGTCCCGGTCGACTGGTCGCCGCTGTTCACGGGCGTCCGACCGGCCGAGCTGCCCGCCCCCCACCTGCCGCACGAGCGGCCGCGGCTCGACGCGGGGGCCCCGGCCGGTTCGCAGGCCGCCGGGGAGGCGGCCTTCTGGGCCGTCGGCGAACCGGACCCGCTTGAGGAGCTTGTCCACCCACTACTCCGGGGCCGACCACAGCGCGAGTCCGTCCTGTCGGACCGTGCCCGACGACACCGCCGGGACCGAAGGCT
>NZ_JAQYWZ010000262.1:0-427 GCF_036290945.1 Streptomyces sp. BE303 | reverse complement strand
TTGTGGGGGGCGCCCGCCCGGGTGGGCCCCCGCCCGCCCGCGGGGGGGCGGGGGGCGGGCGGTGGGGGGCGGGCGGGGGGGGGGGCGGGGGGGGGGCCGGGGCCCCCCCCCCCCCCCCCCCCCCCCCGCCCCGCCCCCCGCCGCCCGCGCCCGCCCCCCCGCGCCCCCCGCCCGCCCCCCGCCCCCGCCGCCCCGCCGCGCCCCCGGTGGCACACTGCCGCGGGCTAGACCTGTGTTAATTCGTGTCTGGAGCGCAGAAGCGTGCTCTCGCGCACTGGCGGCACGGCGGTCCCGCCCGCCGCGCTGCCGAGGGTAGATCGGAAGAGCGTCGAGGCGGGAAAGAGGGTATATCTCGGTGTAGAGCTCGGGGGTCGCCGGAGCAGGCACCAGGGGGGGGGGGGGGGGGGGGGGGGGGGGGGGCGGGGGG
>NZ_JAQYWZ010000261.1:0-658 GCF_036290945.1 Streptomyces sp. BE303 | reverse complement strand
GGACGTTGGCGATGACCGACTGGAAGAACGGGAACATCGCGACGTCGCCGCTGATGAAGCCGTTGAGGGCGCTGGTGCCGACCGGGGAGATCTTCTCGGTGTAGAAGGACTTCATGTACTCCATCGCGGTGCGTCCGGCCTCGGTGTTCTGGGTGGAGGTCTTGAAGTCGGGCGAGGTGAGGGTGCCGCCGGCCTGGCAGAGGAAGCTCTCCCAGGTGGAGTTGATGGCGTTGAGGTGGTCGTCCATGCCCTTGAACTGCCAGCCGGCCACCTTCTTCCCGGCTTCGGCGGACTTGGCGGTGATGGTGGCCGCGGTGGACTTCAGCTCGTCCCAGGTCTTGGGCGGGGCGGCGATGCCGTACTGCTGGAGGATGTCGGTGCGGTAGAGCATGACGTCCACGTCGAAGTAGAGCGGGACGCCGTGCATCTTGCCGTCGTACTCGTCGACCTCGGCCAGCGGCAGGAACTTCTCGGTGTCGGCGGCGGTGTAGCCGAGCTTGTCGAGCGGGGCGAGGGCGCCGGCCTTGAGGTAGTCGAGCTCCAGGCCGTTGTTCATCAGCCAGACGTCGGGGCCCTTGCCGGCGGCGACGGCCTGCTTGATCTTGTCCCGGCCGTCCTTCCACTCCAGGAGCGTGAGTTCGACCTTCACCTTGCCCTG
>NZ_JAQYWZ010000260.1:0-769 GCF_036290945.1 Streptomyces sp. BE303 | reverse complement strand
GGGCGGTGGTGCTCGCCGGTGAAACCGATGGGTTGAATAGCGGGCTTGGAGCTGTAGCTTCCGGGTCGGGTGGTCTGACGGGTTTTGCTGGTTCTGGTCGTGTGGCGTTCCTGTTCACGGGTCAGGGTGCGCAGCGAGCGTCGATGGGCCGGGGGTTGTACGAGGCGTTCCCGGTGTTCGCGGACGCGTTCGACCAGGTGGCGTTGCACGTGGATGCCGATCTGGACCGGCCGTTGGCGGAGGTGTTGGCGGACGAGGAGTTGATCCACCGCACCGGGTACGCGCAGCCGGCCCTGTTCGCGGTGGAGGTGGCGTTGCATGCGCTGCTGTCGCACTGGGGTGTGCGGGCGGACGTGCTGGTGGGGCATTCGATCGGTGAGGTTGCTGCCGCGCATGTGGCCGGGGTGCTGTCTCTGCCGGACGCGGCGGCGCTGGTCGCGGCGCGTGGCAGGTTGATGCAGGCTCTTCCGGCGGGTGGGGCGATGCTTGCGGTGGGTGCTTCCGAGGCGGACGTCCTGGCGGCGTTCCCGGACGTGGACGTCGCGGTGGTGAACGGCCCTGGGGCCGTGGTGGTCGCGGGCCTGGAGGCCGAGATCGACGCCGTCGCCGAGGCGGCGGGCGAGCGGGGTTGGAAGTCCAGCCGTCTGCGGACCAGTCACGCCTTCCATTCGCGGTTGATGGAGCCGATGTTGGAGGACTTCCGCGCCGTGGTGCGTGGGTTGTCCTTCTCCGAGCCTTCGGTCCCGGCGGTGTCGTCGGTGACGGGCCG
>NZ_JAQYWZ010000259.1:0-214 GCF_036290945.1 Streptomyces sp. BE303 | reverse complement strand
TGTTCTTCCTGTCGCGAGGGAGATGATCTCTCGTCAGGCGTCAGTGGTGCTACCAGAGCACGTCCTACTTTCAGTAGGGAGAGTCCGTGCAACCCGGGCCTGGCGCTCCACGTCGGACGGGGTCCGGTACCTGAGAGGGTGCCGGGCCTCGTTCGCGTTTCGCGGGGTCGGCGGGTGGGCGGTCGGGTTGCGGTGCACCGGCTCTGACCTGGTA
>NZ_JAQYWZ010000258.1:0-326 GCF_036290945.1 Streptomyces sp. BE303 | reverse complement strand
GCGAGCAGGTCGGCGTGTTCGCCGGAACCAACGGTCAGGACTACGTCGCGCTGCTGGACGACGGGTCCGAGGACGTCGCGGACTCGGCGGGCCACATCGGCACCGGGAACGCGGCGAGCGTGCTGTCCGGCCGCGTCTCGAACTCGTTCGGCCTGGAGGGGCCGGCGGTGACGGTGGACACGGCGAGCTCGTCGTCGCTGGTCGCGCTGCACCTGGCCGCGCAGGCGCTGCGGTCGGGCGAGTGCTCGATGGCGCTGGTCGGCGGCGTCACCGTGATGCCGAACCCGGATGTGTTCGTGGAGTTCTCGCGTCAGCGCGGGCTGGCT
>NZ_JAQYWZ010000257.1:0-286 GCF_036290945.1 Streptomyces sp. BE303 | reverse complement strand
CCAGCGATTGGGACGAAGTCGTAACAAGGTAGCCGTACCGGAAGGTGCGGCTGGATCACCTCCTTTCTAAGGAGCACATGGCCGCTTGCAGGCGAATGTTCTGCACGGTCGCTCATGGGTGGAACGTTGACTATTCGGCACGCTAGGTAAGGCCTGTTAGTACTGCTTCGGCGTGGAACACAGTGCGTTGTCTGGCGTGTCGGGCACGTTGTTGGGTCCTGAGGGAACGGCCGTATGGTCTGTTTCTTCAGTACTGCCGGTCTCATGCGAGGCGGTCCTTCGGGGT
>NZ_JAQYWZ010000256.1:0-14453 GCF_036290945.1 Streptomyces sp. BE303 | reverse complement strand
CGACTACGAAGCCCTCCCGGCCCGATCCGAAGCCATGATCCACGTCGCGATGATCAGCCTCATGACCCGCCGCCTCACCGGCGAAACGACCCCCACCTGGCACGGAACCTGACCTCGACAACCAGGAGCGAAACACCCACTTAGCGAAGCACCTTCACCATCAGGCGTTCCCCGAGCACCCCGTCGGACAACAGGTCTCCGAGTTCTCCCGTATCGATGAAACCGTTGCGCCGATACAGCGCTACAGCGGGTTCGTTGCCCGGTAGGACCGCGAGCTTCAGAGTCGTGCACCCCGGTGCCGGGCCCACTCCTCGACGGCCGCTACCAACTGGTCTCCGACGCTGCGGCCCCGTGCCTGGGGGCTGACCCACACCGACCTCAGCTCGCATGCGCCGCCATCCCCGGGAAGGCCGGCAGCCATACCCACGGTTCGGCCGTCCAGCAACGCAACGATGCTGTAGGCGGCGGGCAGTGCCAAGCGCTCGCGCCACCGCTCCTCCCCACCGTCGTGCCATTGCGCGAGCCCAGCCTTGAAGGCGTGAGGTGCCTCGCTCAGTGCGGCAAGGCGAACCTCACGCCACAACGGTCAGTCGCTCGTCGTGAGAACCCGCAGGTACACCATGACCACGAGTCTGCCGCGACACTCGTACCGCAGTCCACAGGCAGTCCACGACGCCCTCGGCTCTCACGGCTCACTGACCAGCAGTTACGGGACTGAACCCCTTTAGCGGGTGCAGTTCAGCTTGTCCAGGCTGATCGAGTCCGCGATGGCCTGCCGTCCCGCGTCATTGGGGTGAAGATGGTCGTTGTCGTACTGGGGCAGCAGACGCGAGGGGTGGGCGGGGTCGCGGAGAGCGGCGTCCGTGTCGACGACCGCGTCGAAAATGCCGCCCGTTCGGATGAACGCGTTCACCTCGTTCCTCAGCGCGTCCTTCTCGGGCGTCCACTTCTGGGTGCCGCCCTCGAATGGCATGACCGTCGCGCCCACCACACACACCCCGGCCGCGTGAGCCCGGTTCACGATGTCTGTGTAGCCATCGATCAGCTGCTGTGCCGTGAGGGTAGTGGTGTGGTTGATGTCGTTGACACCCTCGAGCAGAACGATGGTCTTCAGCCCGGGTTGGGTGAGCACATCGCGATCGAGGCGCGAGATCGCACTCTGTCCGGCGCCGTCTATCAGCACCTTGTTTCCGGTGATGCCTTCGTTGGCCACACCCTTGATCAGCGTGTCGGTGGAGTTCCGGAGCCGGGCGGCGAGGAAGTCGGGCCAGCGGTGGTTGAGGTTCGTGGGGGACTTGAAGCCATCCGTGATGGAGTCCCCGAGCGTGGCCACGGCGCCGGTGCCGACGGGCGCGTCGACCACCAGCGCGTCCAGGTAGGCCCAGGAGGTGCTGGTATCGGTGTAGGAGGTCTGCGATTCGTCGGCCGCGTGATCCCCCGCGGGGGCGCTGTACGACGTCTGACTGGCAACGTTGTGGCCGGTCAGAACGCCGGAGGCCTGCTGGACGTAGAGGCTGACCGCCAGGTCGGAGTCGGGCTGGACCGCGCCGGTGAGCTGGTCGCTGTACACCGAGCCCCCCGCGGGGACCGTCACCGAGCCGAGGCTGCCGAACGTCAGCGGGCGGTTGGTACCCGGGGTCACGGCGGCGCCCGCCGACCGCTGCCCCACCCAGGCGGCGCCGAACGTCACCGGCTGGTCGCCGAACGCGTTGGACAGCCTGATCCCCAGGCCGCTGCCTCCCGCACTGGTGTGCACGATGAGACGGTGCGTCAGGTTCTGAGCGGCGGGTTGTGCGAGCTTGTCCGTACTGGCACCCCAGGTGACCAGCCTCGTTGTCGGGGATGAGCGGGCGAACCGTTGGCTGCCGGCCCCGTTGCAGGTCCACTGGACGAGGGCCGCGCCTTGCGCGGTCGAACCGGCACTCACGTCGAGGCACTTGCCGCTGTGTCGGGCGACCAGGCGGTTGTAGCCGTTGCCCGCGTCCTCCAGCTTCCAGTCGTCGTTGGAGCCGGTGGTGCACTGCCGCTGCAGGATCGCCGCGCCGTCGGCGGTGCTCTTGCCCTGGACGTTCAGGCACTTCGAGCTGTGCCGGGCGATGACGTGGACGTAGCCCGCCGAGGTGTCCTCGAGACGCCACTGCTGACTGAGTGCGGGGCCGCAGGACTGCTGCACCACACCCGCACCGTTGGTCGTATCACCGCCACTGACGTCCATGCACAAAGAGCTGTGCCCCGCCACGAAGGTGGAGTAGAGGGCGGGATCGTCCACCGGTGTGGTCGAGGCTGTGCCGGTTCCCGCCGACGAGCCGGCGGTCCCTGTCACCGCGGCGGCAGTCGGGTAGCCCCCCGACGCCACCCCCTGTGACACGAGACTCAGGACGACCGCACTGAGAAGAAGCCATGGTCTGCGCACGGAGATTTCCCTTCTTGTCGAGACCGCGTTCGACCCGCGGCGGAGAGTTCCTCGCCGCGCGCGTCGGCCGGCGCGGAGACGGCTCTGGTGAGCGGGGTGGAGGAAGTGCAGGGACCGGAGCCGCCGCCGCTCGCTGCCACCTGGGTTCGGCGGCTGTTCGTACCGCACCGGCACCTCTGGCGAAGCCCCGCGAATCCGCCCGTGCCGCGTATTCCAGTTCCCATCGGTGGGTGCCGACAGTCGCCCCGCAGGGATTTGCGGTGAGCGGCCGCATTGTGCGACGAGCGGTCGACCGGAGACCACGGGGGGAGGCCCTGCCGAGGAGCGGAGCCGCTCAGCCGGGACCGGCCGGCAAGGAGAGGCCCTCACGCCCGGGGAACCCATCCGCGCGCGAACCGTGGGCGACCGGGCCGGCGTGAGGTCGCGGCCCGGGTGTCACCGCTGGTCGGGACGTTGATCGGGCGCCGGTAGACCATCGGGCCGCACCCCCTCCTCGCAGGAACCGCCGACGGCGGGCTCCAGGCCCCCCCTACCTGCAACCCACCCGCCATGCAGGCGAGGGCGGAGAGGAACATGGCGCCGTTGAGCCGCCGGTTTCCGCCTCTGGGCGCGTGTTCTCCGTGGATCGAGGTGCCCGACGGCTTGGTGATGGGCGCGAGGCCGGCGTAGGAGGCGAGGTGGGCGGCGGTGGGGAAGCCGGTGCCGTCGCCGACGGTGAGCAGCAGGACGGCGGCGGTCCTGACACCGACGCCGGGCATCGAGGTCAGGACCGGGTGAAGAGGGTGGGCCTCCAGCGGGGTGTTGATCCGGGCTTCCAGGGCCCGCCGCTGTTCCTGGCCCGGCCGCTCGCGGCCGGGCCAGGGACGGGACGGCCACCTCGGGGGAACCTCGGACCAGGTGTCGGGGGTCGTGAGCCGGGAGGTCGGTGCCCTTGGGGAAGTACCGGCGGAGCAGGCCGTTCGTGTGCTCGTTGCCGCCGCGTCGCCAGGGGCTGGCGGGGTCGCAGAGGTAGACCGGGATGTCGGTGGCCAGGGTGAACGAGCCGAGCCCGGCGGCTCCAATCCGTCGTCGACAAAGGGTGTGCGGGCCGGGGGTCGGTTCGTTGGGGTGGGTCAGTTCTGTTCGGTGATGGTGAGGACTTCCAGGTCGGGTGATTGGAGGATGTCCTTCTCGCAGAAGCGGGAGGTGATCCACTGCTGGTTCGAGAGCAGTCTGGTCTGGTCGGAGTGGTGGGGGGAGGTGGGGTCGGCCGACTGGGAGTAGGCGAGGAGGGTCTTCGCATCGGGGCAGCCGGTGTCGTCCCAGCCGACGGCCTGGAGGTAGCTGGTGCCCGATGCGACGTCGCTGTAGCCGCCGGCGGCGGGGTCCCAGAGCGCGTCGATGACGTTCCAGACGCCGAGTTCCGCGGAACCGCCGGGGATCGGGATCCGGGTGCCGCCGCGGACGACGAACTGCGTGTCGCCCCAGGGGGCGTCCAGTGGGATTCCGGCGGCGCGCAGTTCTGCGACGGCGCGTTCCAGGGCTCGGGGGAGAGCCGGTGAGGAGGTGTTCAACGCGCGCGGGGTGTGGAGCGGGTCGGTGGGCGAGAAGGGCACGGTCCACCGTTCTTCTGCCGTGGTGTCGGCGACGAGCCCGCGCCAGAAGCGGTCGAAGAGCAGGGCGCCGCGGCTGTCGGTGTTCACGGTCCGGTCCCACTGCGTCAGCACACGGCAGGCCTCGGCGGTGTCGGCCGGGCGGGTACCCGCCTTCTGGGCGGCCTGTTCCTTGACCGGTGTGCAGAACGCGGTCAGGGCGGTGCCTGCGAGGTCGCCCGCGAGGGAGCTGTCGGCGAACTGGTGGCGTTGGAGGTCGGCAACGGTCAGGTGGCCCCGCCCGGCCATGGCGCCGACGTCGCGCAGTGCGCCGCGGGTGCGCAGGGAGAGCGGCGTCCCGGTGGTGCCGAAGACGCGCTCGTACCCGGTCAGGGGGCGCTCGGCATTGGTGAGCCAGGCGCTGTCGTTGGAGTTCTCCGCGTAGGGGGCGTCCTTGAGGACGGGCAGCGCCCCGGGGCCGAAGATTCCCGGCTGGAGTGCGTACGGATCGCTGCCGAGGGCGCAGTCTGAACGCGATCCGTCCAGGACGGCGAGCCCGGTGGCCGGGTAGACCCGGGTGCCGAGCGGCGTCGAGCATCGCGCCGCGATGTCCTCGGTGACGCGCGGCAGGACCTGTGACTGGGTGAACAGGGTGTGACCGGCCGCGTCCGCCGCGATGGTGTTGGCCCAGGGAATGCCCTGGGTGCGGTTCAGGCCCTTCAGGACCTCGTCTGTGCTGTGCGCCCGGGCCAGCGCGAGCGCGGCGTCGGTGCCCCGAAGGTGGGCGGCGTTGGGGTCGTTGAGGGCGTAGGCGCGGGCTCTGGTCCAGGGCAGCGGGCCCGTGAGGTCGAGCGCGGTGATGACCGGCCCGTAGCGGGTCCACCACTGCGTGCGGGTGACCGGCGGTCCCTCCTTGACCGCGACGGTGACGGTCCGCCGGGTCATCGGCTCGGGGCGGCCGTCCACGAGATAGGAGGTGGGGTCGGAGGGGTCCAGGGCCAGTTCGTAGAGGTTCATCGGCACGCCCGTGGCGACGGTGTGGCTCCAGGCGACGTCGGCGGTGTACCCGATCGAGACGGCCGCGGTGCCGAGGAGGGAGGCGCCCATGACGTCCAGTTCGCCCGGAATGCTCTGGTGGGACTGCCAGAAGCGCTGCGCGCCGTGCCAGGGGAAATGCGGGTTGCCGAGCAGCAGCCCGCGCCCGTTATCCGTGGTCGAGCCGTGGAAGGCCACGGCGTTGGAGCCCGGCCCGGTCCGCCCGGTGGGCAGGGGCCCGCGGACGGCCTTCGCGGCCGCGGGCCCCTGGGGTGCGGTGAGGTCGGGTGCGGGTCGGGCTTCGGGGGTGGCGGGCGCGGAACCCGATTCAGGCGGTCCGGCGGCGGCGATGCCGTCGATTCCGCGGCCCTCGCCGAGCAGGACCGTGAGGGAGCGGTCGAGCGCCGCGACATCGGTCTCGGTCACCGGCCGTACCCAGCCTGCGCCGGCGCAGGACGGGTCGGTGATCCTGTGGGCGCGCAGCCAGGCGTTGTAGCCGGCGGCCCAGCCGCGGCCCAGGTCGGCCGCCGCGCGGCTGGGCCCTGTGGGGGCGGGGGCCTCGCGGAGCCGCTCGACGGTTCCGGCCTCGCGCACTCCGCGGTGGTAGAGGTCGCTGGCGAGGTTGGTCGTGGCGAACGAGCCCTGCGGGTCGGGCGGGAGGCCGGGCCCGAACCAGAGGGATCGCTCGCCGCGCACGGTGAGGAACGCGTCGGCGAGTGCGCAGACCTGGTCGCGGGCCTGCGCCCAGCCGCTGCCGAACCCCAGCCCGGCGTAGTCGTCGGCGACGATGTGGGGGATGCCGTACTCGGTGTAGCGGATGACCGCCGACAGGCGCCCGCCGCTGGAGCCCGCCGCGGCGGCGACGCCGGGGGCCGGGCAGGACACCGCAGTGAGCAGGAGGAGCGTCCCCAGGGCGGCTACGGATCTCGTCCGTGTACGGACTGATGGTGTGGCGGTCAGGACGGCTCCCGGCGAGTCGGAGGGGGAACGACCGCTGCGCGTCGCGCTGCAGCACCTGTCCATCGAACCCGACCGTACGGACCCGGCCCCGTATTCGTCCGGTCAGCGGCGCGCCTGGAGAGCACCCGGCTCCCCGCGCTCCGTCCTCAGAGGGGCCGCCGCCCCGGTGGGGGCGCGCTCACGGCCCGGCACAGGCGTTGGCTACGTCAGCAGGAAGTCGTACACGGCCTGCCGTCCGGCCGGGTCCGCCGCCCGGTTCTGCACCGAGTGCGTCGCGCCGGCCACGATCACGATCTGTGGGTCGTGAACCGACCGGGCCTGCTGGTGGAGCAGTTCGTACGGTGTGGACAGGTCCCGGTCGCCGCCGAGCAGCAGCACGGGCACCCTCGGCAGCTTGCGGTGCCCCGGTGGCGTCGGCGGCACCCGTTGGCGCGGCCAGTCGAGGCAGACGAGGAGGCTGCCGAGCCCGGTCGCGGTCGCGGCGTCGTAGGGCCAGGTCTGTTCGGCCGTCAGCCGCCGCCGGGTGCGCTCCAGCGCGGCCGCGCGTTCGGCGACAGGCGTGTCGGTGGTGCCCCACGGGAAGTGCGAGTCGGCGCAGAGGGCGGCGGAGTGCAGCCCCTGACTGAGTTCCTCGGCCGAGGCGGCGTCGACCTGGCGGCGGACGAGGTCGAAGAGCTCCTGGAGCCGTGCGGGCCGCCCTGCGGCGGCCTCGTGCAGGATGTCCGCAACCCCGCCGTAGTCCGGGTCGACGAACCCGTAGCCCGTGAGCGCACTCAGGACCTGCGCTCCGTTGCCGTAGCGCCGTACGGTGGCGGCGAGGTCGGCGGCCGGGTCGGTGGTACAGCCGGTGGCTCGGCAGGCGGCCCGCAGGACCCGGGCGCTCGCGGGCAGCGCTGCCAGGTCGAGCGGGTCGAAACCCTGTTGCGGCACCACCGAGTCGAGCACCAGCCGGGCCACGTGCGCCGGGTGGGCCAGCGCGTACCGTTCGGCGACGAAGCTGCCGTACGAGACGCCGTCCAGGGTCAGGCGCCGGGCGCCGAGCGCGCGGCGCAGCAGATCGATGTCGGCAACGGTGTCCGCTGTGCTGTAGTGGCGGGCGTCGGGGCCGAGAGCCTCGGCGCACTCGGCGATCGACTCCTTGCGCGGTGCGGCGAGGTCGGAGGAGCCCATGTCCTCCTGGAGGCCCGGGCAGCGGAGCGCGCCGCGGCCGGTGCCGCGCTGGTCGTACATCACCAGCCGGTACGCCTTCAGGACGGGCTCCAGCCTGCTCGCGATCCGCCTCATCGCCGGGACACCCGGCTGGCCGGGGCCACCGGTGAGGAACAGCAGGTCGCCCCTGGGCGCGGCGGTGTTTCCGGTGACGGCCACCTCAAGGCTGAGGGTCCCGGCACGGGCGCCGCTGTGGTCGAGCGGGACGGTCAGCGTCCCGCAGGTGAACTCAGGGGCTTCCCGGCACGGCGCCTGCCCGGTGATCCCCCCGGTACGGGCGGCCGCGGCGGCGAAGCCGGCCGGGGGCGCGGACAGCGCGCCGGAGATCACCACGACTGCACCCAGCAGGGAGACGATACGGCCGCACGTACCCGTCATGCCCGTCCTTCCCTTCCTCTCGCGCCGGTCCCTTCCGGCACTGCCACCGAGCCAGCCTGCGCCTCGCCGCGACCGCCGTGGGCCCGACTCGGCCGACCATGCGAGCCGCACGACCCGGACGGCCCCGGTCCGCCCCGGAGCGCTGCCACCGGCGGACCGGTACCGCCAGGCCCGTTCGGCCTCGTCCGGCTCACCCGGCTGCGCATGATCACGCTTGCCTCGGCCGGTATCCGCCCGGGCGGCGGATCCCCGAGTGCGAGGAGTACTTCCGCACCCGCCTCGGCGCCGACCCGCAGTTCACCGCGTTCGTCATCGTGGACGGCGGGCACCTGCTCTTCATCGCGGTGGGCTGGTACACCACCGCAGTGCCCAGACCCGGCCGCGGACTTCTCGCCGGCGAGATCGCCTCGGTTGCCACCGACCCGGACCTCCGCCGCCAGGGTCACGGCCGGCGCGCCTTAGGCGCCGTCCACGCCCTCCACGACCGGGCGCCCGGCCGGACCGCCGGTCACCACGTCCGGCTGTTCGCCGTCGGCGACCCGTCCCGGCCGTTCCTGGCCCGCTCACCATCCAGCCCCGCCTCGGGCGAGTCGCCCCTGGCGGTCGTCGACCAGCTTGATCGGGCACGGCTGGCCGCGGGAGCACAACCATCCGGGTCTGAGCGACAAGGTGACGTTCCTCAACCGGGCGGTCTCCGATCACTGCCCGAATGATCACGCCCTCGACCACCAGGCTGTAGCGCTGCTGCTGAACACTGAGCAGCGCTACCAGCGGGCGCTGGCAGCGGCGGTCCAGCGGATCGTCGAGCGAGGCCGGGGCCGCGAGGCCACCCCTTCGGCGGCCGTGGCGGGCGGCCACGGTTCTGCGCCGGTGCCACGGTGATGCTCAGCCGGGCTGAGAACGTCGACCACCCTTGTCCATCTGACAGGGTCCATTTACATTTCGACAAGGGTCCTTTACGTTTGTCGCATGGATAGGTCTCCAAAGAACCGTCAGAGCCGAAGCGACACAGTCCGTGCCCGCGCCTGGTTGCTCGACTGGTTGCCGGCGCTCGTCACCCTTGGGCTGCTCAGCTTGATCGCAGAGCTCGGCCTCTTCGGTTCGACGGACTCGTGGAAGCTGTTCTGGTCGCTGTTGAACCTCGCCCCGGGAATGTGGATCGTCCGGGCCGTGGTCAGGGGCCTGCGTCGTGCGGACGAGTACCAGCGCCGCTGCCAACTCGAGGCGCTGGCGATCGGCTTCGGCGTGCTGATCACAGCGATCTATACCGTCGGGCTCCTCCAGGCGGCCGGGGTGGGCGACCTGCGGCAGCTGGTCCAGATCAGCTTCCTCGCAAGCATCCTGATCTGGATCGCAGCTCTGCTGTTCAAGACTTCGCGACCCCGATGAAGAACCGGCTCAGGGAACTGCGCGCGGTGCGACGCTGGAGCCAGACCGACCTCGCCGACCGCCTCGACGTGTCCCGGCAGACGATCTACGCCATCGAAACAGGACGCTACGACCCAAGCCTTCCGCTCGCGTTCAAGATCGCCGCAGTGTTCGGCGAACCGATCGAGGGCCTCTTCTTCCCGGACGAAGACACGGACTCTACAACGTGACCTTCCGTTGAGGCAGGGACGGTGCTCCGGCGTACGGCTGCATCAGCCTGGGACTCTGTCGGCCTTTGGAGGGGGCGGGCTACTGACTTCGGCTCGTCAGGGTGAATCTTCGCGAAGTTCCTGATGGGCCTGGTGCGTGGCTGTATCCGTGGTGTGTGAGTTTGCGGATGGGGGGCGGGCTGACCGCCGCAGGGCGTGAGCGCCGCCGGGAGGCGGTTCGGATGCAGGCGGCCGAGCTGTTCGAGCAGGAGGTCCAGCCTCCGGAGGTCGCGCGACGGCTGCGGGTGAGTCAGAAGTCGGCCTACCAATGGCACCAGTTGTGGCGAGACGGCGGGGTTGAGGAGCTGGCCTCCCGTGGCCCGAGCGGATCTCGGTGCCGTCCGTCACCGTGGTGTCTGGAAAACTGGTTGTGTACCTGGAGCAGGGTCCGGCCGCGCACGGCTGGGTGGAGGACCAGGTGTGGACCGCGGCGCGGGTGGCTACGCTGATCGGCAGGAAGTTCCACGTCTCCTACAGCGTCTCCGGGACGACGAGGCTGATGCACCGGCTCGGTTTCAGCCCGCAGGTCCCCGCGCGGCGGGTCGCCGACCGCGAAGATCAGGCCGTGACCGCATGGAGGGAGGCGACCTGGGCGGGGGTAAAAGTGCGCGGGCGGCCTGCGGGGGCGACATCTGCTTCGAGGACGAGGCAGGCTTGACCTGCCGTCCGCCCAGAGGACGCACCTGGGGTCGGCGAGGCCGTACTCCGGTCGTGGCGGTCAGCGGCCGCCGATCGGGACGCCTGTCCGTAGCCGGGTTGATCGCCATGCGGCCCGGTCCCCGCACCCGGCTGTGCCACCGCCTGCGCACGCACCCCGCGGGCAGGGGCGAGCGCCGCAGCATGGGGGGCGTGACTTCATCGCACTGATCGACGGCGTCCACCAGCTTGTCACGGCACCGATCGTGCTGGTCTGGGACCGCCTGAACACCCACGTCTCCCACGCCATGAGCGCCTTGATCGCCGAGCGCGCCTGGCTGACGGTGTTCCTCCTGCCCGCATCACCCGACCTCAACCCCGTGGAGTGGGTCTGGACACACGTGAAACACAGCCTGGCCAAGCTCGCATGGCCCTCGACCGTCTCGAAGCCCTCGTGTGTAACCGGCTCAAACGCCTCCAGGACCGACCCGACACCCTCGACGGCTTCATAGCCGGCACCGGCCTGACCCTCGACGCCCCACGTCACCCTGACAAGCCGAAGTCAGTATCGGGAGACGCCCACGACGCGACGGAGCTCTGGACACTGATTGCCCGCGGGGTCGCGAGCCGCCAGTCCGGCAAGCAGACAGGCCCGTTTCGGCGCACGTCAGGTGGCCGCGTCATGACGAGTGGTCCCTGTCGGCAACGGCGGAAATCGGGTTCTGGATCACTTTCCGGAAAGTGATCCAGAACCTCGTTTCACTCGTTACCGACAGTCCAGGACGGAGAGGCGTCATCCAGCGGACTGGCCCTACTGTCGATGCTGCTGACCATCGTCCCCCAGCCGGAGTCAGACCCTCTCATTCTCGCGGTCCGCCTTCGGGTATGGCGGATCGGCGACAGGACCACGTGAGTGCCAGAACGACCGGAGGCCCCGATCGGGGCCTCCGGTGCCCCGCTTCGGCGTGTCCACACCGATTTGTCGGGGATCCTGGCTCGGTTCACCGGCAACGCCGGGCGACGGAGCTGTGATCGTCAGCTGCGTACCATTTGCCGCTGGCGGGCGCACTGTCGGTGCCGGGGTCAACCGCGGGCGCCGGTGTATCCGGTGCAGCGTCGCCGGCCCGCACCGGTGTGCCTTGGCGAAGGTCCGGCGGGAGCGTCGAGCCCGGTCAGTACCAATGATGTGGCGGGCTCAGAATCGCTCGGTCCAGTAGGGGTCGAGCTTCAGGGCGTTGTTCCCGGGGGCGGAGGACGTGCCGGACCAGGAGCGGATCAACAGCTGATCGCCGTTCGGCCGGCTGCTCGGGGACAGCCGGGCGTGCACGCGGTACCGGTCTCCTCTGTATACGGACTGGGTGTACTCGACCGTCCCACCGTCGGCATCACTGGTGGTCCGCTCGACGAGAAGTGCCGGCGCATGCAGGGGGATCGTCAGCAGTTGGGCCTCGTCCTCGTCGACCACCGTGGGTCGGATGGTCTGAACGGCGGTGGTCGGCGTGGTCAGGTGCAGGAGCTCGAGGAACGATCCGGCTTCGAGGTCGTCCGCGCTGAGCTGCGGGACCAGGGCGTGTGGAAGATGGAGGCGTTCCACGCAGATCGGGGTGCCGTCGAGCATGCGGAGCCGGACGATTCTCAGGACCTCCGCAGCGGGCGACAACCGGAGGCGTTCGCCGATCTTCGCCCCGGCCGCGATCGTGCGGAAGCTGACCGTCAGGCTGGTCCAGGCGCAGTCCACACCGCCCGTCCCGGGGTCCGCACCGTCACCGTTCGGGGTCCGGGGTTGAACATTCCTGGGCCGGGCCGCGAAGACGCCGCGCCCGCTCTCGCGGACCAGGATCCCGTCACGGACCAGCTCGTCCACCACCGAGCGCAGTGTGTTGCGGGCCACCTGAAGATCCGCACACAGCTGGCGCTCGACGGGAAGAGGCTCGCCCATGCGCAGGTCCTGGCCAAGCCCGAGAAGGTGCGACCGGATACGTTCCCGCTTCTGCCAACGACTTTCGACGACCACGCCCTTACCGACATCCTTCACTGATCGATCCGATCCAGCGCCCCCGCCGGTGCTCGGCCGCCGACGAAAGGTTCACCGTTGTCCTGACCGGCCCGTCCGTACATAGGCATCACGTCAGCGAGCTCGAGGAGCACATCCGCGCGCGTGTACGGGCGGGCCGCGCTGAACCGGGGCGGGCTCGATCCGGCCCTGGCCGTGGCACTGGCGGCCGGCGGGGGCGTGCGGGAGGGCGTGACCATAGACATTCCGTTCCTTGGGGATAGGGGTCCGTCGGCGCTGACCGGTCGGACAAGTGAGGCGCAAGCTTGGTCCTATGCCGACACGCCTCTTACGACGGATAGGACTACTGCTGCCACTCACCCGAAGTCGGTGGACCATCTGCAAAGAGTGGGAACCGGCAGTTTCGTCCCGCCTTGTGATTCGACTGTTACGCCGCTCAGTGGCGAATGGTGGGACTGTGCCCCACAGCTGTTGCCTCAGCCAGGGTCGGCAACAGCGACAACAGGGCCTCCCTGGTGCCTCTCCGGCTTCAACGTCCAGAAGCTGCACCCGATGGCCCTGTTCATGTGCGCCGATCACCCCGCGATCACCCGTCATGATCGGTGCGGCAACGGTTTTTTACTTACCTCGGGCCCACGGTCACGGGGCGAGGTGTAGACCGAGACCTTCGCCAGTGACAGGTAGTCGGCGCCCGGGAGGCACAGGGCAGCATGATCCGCCGCTACATCATCCGGCGGAACAGAAACGCCGCTGACAAGCGCCTCAAAGCCCTCGTGAGCAGGGCGAGCGCCGCCTGCCCCCACGACAGGTGCGTCCTTGGGGCGGACGGCGGGTGAAGCCTGCCTAGTCCTCGAAGCAGTTGCAGCCCCCGCAGGCCGCCCGCGCTCGTCTACCTCCGCCCAAGTCGCCTCCCTCCACACGGTGACAGCCTGCTCGTCCCGCTCGGCGACCCGACGCGCGGGGACTTGCGGGCTGAAACTGAGCCTGTGCATCAGCCTCGTCGCCCCGGACACGCTGTAGGAGACGTGGAACTTCCTGCCGATCACCACGGCTGCCGGGGACGGGCAGGCCGAAGGTGCCGGGGGCGGGCGGGCGGCGTCGCCCGCTGTTCGAACGCGACGGGGCCAGGCATCCGGATCCCTTGGCCGCGCAACGGCGCGATGCCCCGCGACACACCGCGGACTCTCCGGAAATCCGCGAGTCCCCGAGAACCGCTGGTGCGGCCGCGGGCCATGCTGGGGCCGGCAGCCCGACGACCGGCCGCCTGGCCGTTCGTCGGGCTGCCGATCCCATTGGATCCGATACGGGTGATGCCGTACCCGACGGCTTCATGGCCGGCACCGGCCTGACCCTCGACACGCCACCGTCACCCTGACGCGCCGAAGTCAGCGACAGGCGGCCCGTCCTGAGAGGCGCACGGTACTTGATCATTTCACCTCGATGCTGGTGAATGGCGGAGGACGGTTGATCCGGGTAGGGAGCCGAGACGCAATCGCCGGGCCCCGTACGCGGTCCCCGTGGTGGGCGTATCCGAGTCTTGGCCCCGCCGGGAGCTCGGGGTAGCGTCGAACTACCTGCCCGGATACCTGTCCCGATCCGTCCGGGGGAGTTCCCCGTGGGTGGTGGCGCACCACGGGACCCGAGTCCCCGTCCTCCTCCCAGCCCTCGAACTGCACCCGGGCCAGCGTCCACCGCTCATCCGCGGAACCATGCGTGGTCGGCCCCTTGCCGAGTTCCTCCTCAAGCACGGCGAACTGGGCGGCGGTGACGGTCGGGGAGTTGGCCGGCCCTGCTGAGCGCAGTGCCTCCATCCCGCCCTCGCGCCAGCCAGGGCGCCAGCGTTCCACCGACCGCACGCTCACCCGCAGATCCTTTGTGGTCACCGTGGTCTTCCCACCCACCGCGAACCGCATCCCGGTCTGGAACCGGATCGCCCCACGAAGCGCCCGACGCGCAGCGGTCAGGCCCCCACCCGCCGGATACCTCACACAACGGCGTACCGCAGGGATCATGAACCGTCACTACCCGACGACAACCCGAAATCCTCAGTAATGGCGCGGAGGATCTGGCGAGCGAGGCCTTCGCCCGGACCCTGGCGGCGGTGCGGACGGGGCGGGGCCCACCGAGAACTGGCGGCCGTACCTGCTGGCGGTGGTCCGCAACACGGTGATGGCCTGGTCGGCTGCCTCGCGGCGCACCCTGCTCACCTCCGACTTCGGCGACCGGGTCGACCGGCAGGAGCGGGTGCTCTCGCCGGATGAACTCTTCGCTGCCGCGGCCGAACGGCATCTGGTGGCGGAGGCATATCAGTCGCCGCCGGAGCGCTGGCGCACGGTGCTTTGGCACTGCGTCATCGAGCAGCACTCGCCCGGGGAGGTCGCGTCGCTGCTGGGCGGGAGGCGTCCGGGGGGTGCCTCTATGTCCTTCGTCAAGGATGTGGTGCCGGTTTTGGTGCTGTTTGGGGTGGTCATGCGGCGGGGGTGGCGGCTGGGGTTCGGGATTCGTAGAGGGTGCCGTCGCGGAGCATGGCGAACAGGACGCTGATGCGTTGGCGGGCGAGGCGCAGGAGTGCCTGGGTGTGGGTTTTGCCGCGGGCTCGT
>NZ_JAQYWZ010000255.1:0-13448 GCF_036290945.1 Streptomyces sp. BE303 | reverse complement strand
TCCAACCCCGAAACAAGTCCGAGGCCGGGGATGTCAACATATCTGGCGTTGACTTTTGGCACGCTGTTGAGTTCTCAAGGAACGGACACTTCCTTCAGGCGGCTTTCACACCGGCCCTCCGGGCGCTTCGTTCTTTCGTGTTTCCAGCCTAGCAGATCCGTTTGCCAGTTCTTAACCGGCGCTTTTCGTATCTGAAACCTGGCGTTAACCGTCGTCTCGCGGCGACTCGACCAACCATAGCGGGTCGTCCGCCGGAGCGCGAATCGGGCCGCGCCGGCCGTCACCCGGTCGGAGGAGTGATTTGTTGCTCTCGCGAGCATATACAGCAATGGTCCCGATTCGCCAAGATGCCTGTAGAGTGCGGCGCATCGGCCAAGAGGACTAGACCACCAGCGGTCGGCAAGATGACCGGCTGGTGAGGGCGGACAGGCAGGTCACTTCGCCTGGGAATGTCAGCTGATGTCCGAAGTTGACATGATTTAGGCTTCAGACGATCACTGCGCTCGATCATCCTGCCGCTGTTCGCGGCCGCTCGCCTGTACTGCGCACTTGGGAGGCTCAACCATGACCACTGTGATGTCGCCGCTGACCGGCAAGGTCGTCGGGCTCGCCGGCGTGCCGGACCCCGTCTTCTCGGGCGCGATGGTCGGTCCGGGCACCGCGATCGACCCGGTCCGTCGCCCGACCGAGGCCGTCGCCCCGGTGGACGGCGTGGTCGTATCCATGCACCCGCACGCGTTCGTCGTCGTGGACGCGGACGGCCACGGCGTGCTGACCCACCTGGGCATCGACACCGTCCAGCTCAACGGCGAGGGCTTCGAGCTCCTCGTCAACAAGGGTGACACCGTCACCCGCGGCCAGGCCGTCATCAAGTGGGACCCGGCCGCCGTCGAGGCCGCCGGCAAGTCGCCGATCTCGCCGATCGTCGCGCTCGAGGCCTCGGCCGACGCGCTGGGCGACGTCCGCGAGGACGGGGAGGTCGCCGTCGGCGACGCCCTGTTCAACTGGAGCTGACCCCTCTCTACCTTCCCGACAGATCCGCCCCTCCGCACCGGACGGGGCGGCCCGGCACACAGCGGTACCCGGCGGGGCCGCTTCCCTCAGCGGAGACATACATGGAGAAGACGCTGCGCGGCGTGGGTGTCAGCCACGGGGTCGCGATCGGCCAGGTGCGGCACATGGGTACGGCGGTGCTGGAGCCGCCGGCCACCCAGATCCCCACCGAGGACGCCCCGCGTGAGCAGGCCCGCGCCCAGGCGGCCGTCGAGGCGGTGGCCGCGGACCTGATCGCCCGCGGCAACCTGGCCGGTGGCGAGGCGCAGGCCGTCCTCGAGGCTCAGGCCCTGATGGCGCAGGACCCGGAGCTGATGGCCGACGTCGCCCGCCGGATCACCGTCGGCAGCAGTGCCGAGCGCGGTGTCTACGACGCGTTCGCCGCCTACCGCGCGCTGCTGGCCTCGGCCGGGGACTACCTCGCGGGCCGGGTCGCCGACCTCGACGACGTGCGGAACCGCATCGTGGCGCGCCTGCTGGGCGTGCCGATGCCGGGCGTCCCGGACAGCGACGAGCCGTACGTGCTGTTCGCCCGGGACCTGGCGCCGGCCGACACCGCGCTGCTCGACCCGACGCTGGTGCTCGGCTTCGTGACCGAGGAGGGCGGGCCGACCAGCCACAGCGCCATCCTCGCGCGGGCCATGGGTGTGCCGGCCGTGGTCGCGCTCCCGGGAGCGGCCGACGTCGCCGAGGGCACCGTCGTCGCCGTCGACGGCAGCTCGGGCAACGTGCTGGTCGAGCCGACCGAGGAGAAGCAGGAGGAGCTTCGCCGGAGCGCCGCCGAACGCAAGGCCGCGCTGGCCGCCTCCTCCGGTCCGGGCCAGACCCTGGACGGGCACAAGGTCCCGCTGCTCGCCAACATCGGTGGACCCGCCGACCTGCCGGCCGCGCTGGAGGCCGGCGCGGAGGGCGTCGGCCTGTTCCGGACCGAGTTCCTCTTCCTGGACGACTCGGCGAAGGCGCCCAGCGAGGAGAAGCAGGTCGAGGCGTACCGCAAGGTGCTGGAGGCGTTCCCGGAGGGCCGGGTCGTGGTCCGGGCGCTGGACGCGGGCGCGGACAAGCCGCTGGACTTCCTGACCCCGGCGGACGAGCCGAACCCCGCGCTCGGTGTGCGCGGTCTGCGGACGCTGCTGGAGCACCCGGAGGTCATGCAGACCCAGCTGCGTGCGCTGGCCACGGCGGCCGAGGGCCTGCCGGTGCACCTTGAGGTGATGGCCCCGATGGTGGCCGACCGCAAGGACGCCAAGGACTTCGCCGACGCGTGTCGTGAGGCGGGGCTCAACGCCAAGTTCGGCGCGATGGTCGAGATCCCGTCGGCGGCGCTGCGGGCGCGTTCCATCCTCCAGGAGGTCGAGTTCCTCTCGCTGGGGACCAACGACCTCGCCCAGTACGCCTTCGCCGCCGACCGGCAGGTCGGCGCGCTGGCCCGGCTGCAGGACCCGTGGCAGCCTGCGCTGCTGGACCTGATCGCGTTCTCCGCCGAGGCCGCCGCCGCGGCCGGCAAGAGCTGCGGCGTCTGTGGCGAGGCGGCCTCCGACCCGCTGCTGGCCGTGGTGCTGACCGGTCTCGGGGTGACCAGCCTGTCGATGGGCGCGGCGTCGATCCCCTACGTGCGCACCACGCTGGGCAAGTACACGCTGGCGCAGTGCCGCCGGGCCGCCGAGGCCGCCCGTGCGACGGACAGCGCCGACGAGGCGCGGGCAGCGGCGCAGCAGGTGCTGTCCGGCGAGTAGCCGGACAGGCGGTCGAGACCGCGCGTTCCTCCGAAAAGGGGCCCTTCCACCGTGGCGGTGGAGGGGCCCCTTCGGCGTGTCCGGGAGGGTGGCGGGGATGCGCCGGGGGGGCCGGCGCACCGGCTACCCGGCCCGGCGGTCGCGGCGGAGCTGCTCGAAGAAGCGCAGGTGGTCGAGGTTGTCGACGGAGCCGGGGTTGACGGCCTGGTCGAGCGGGGTGCCGGAGAGCAGGCGCTTGACCGGGACCTCGATGCGCTTGCCGGTGAGGGTGTGCGGCAGGCCGCGGACGGCGATGACCTCGTCGGGGACGTGGCGCGGGGAGAGTTCGGTCCGCAGCGCGACGCGGATGCGGCCGACGAGGGCGTCGTCGAGTTCGGCGTCGGGGGCCAGGACCACGAAGAGCGGCATCCAGTAGCCGCCGTCGGGCTCCTCCAGGCCGATGACCAGGGACTCGGCGATCTCGGGGAGGCGCTCGACGACCTCGTAGATGTCGGACGAGCCCATCCGGACGCCCTGCCGGTTGAGGGTGGAGTCGGAGCGGCCGTGGATGACCACGGTGCCGCGCGAGGTGACGGTGATCCAGTCGCCGTGGCGCCAGACTCCGGGGTACGTGTCGAAGTAGCTGTCGTGGTACCGGGTGCCCTCGGGGTCGTTCCAGAAGCCGGTGGGCATCGACGGGATGGGCTTGGTGACGACGAGTTCGCCGACCTCGTCGGTGTGCGGGTGCCCCTGGACGTCCCAGGACTCGACGGCGGCGCCGAGGCACGGGGCCTGGATCTCGCCGAGGTACACCGGGAGGGTGGGGACGCCGCCGACGAAGCAGGAGCAGACGTCGGTGCCGCCGCTGACGGAGGCGAGCCAGACGTCCTCCTTGACCTCGTCGTAGATCCAGCGGAAGCCGTCCGGCGGCAGCGGGGATCCGGTGGTGCCGATGCACCGGACAGCGGAGAGGTCGAGATCGTGGCCGGGTCGGAGTTCGGCCTTGCGGCCGGCGATGACGTAGGCCGCGGAGGTGCCGAGGACGGTGGCGCCGGTGCGGGCGGCGACGGACCAGAAGGCGCCGGTGTCGGGGTGCCCGGGGCTGCCGTCGTAGGTGACGATCGTCGAGCCGACGAGGAGGCCGGCGACGAGGAAGTTCCACATCATCCAGCCGGTGGAGGTGTACCAGAGGAAGCGGTCCGCGGGGCCGAGGTCGAGGTGGAGGCCGGCCTGCTTGAGGTGCTCGACGAGGATGCCGCCCTGGCTCTGGACGATGGCCTTGGGCAGGCCGGTGGTGCCGGAGGAGTAGAGGACCCAGAGCGGGTGGTCGAACGGGACCGCCTCGAAGACCGGCTCGGCGTCGCCGGCGACCAGGTCGTCCCAGTGCAGCGCGCCCTCGGGCGCGGGGGCTCCGAGCAGGGGGACGTGGACGACGGTGCGCAGCGAGGGGAGTTCGCGACGGAGCTCGGCGACGACGTCGGTGCGGTCGTGGTCCTTGCCGCCGTAGTGGTAGCCGTCGACGGCGAACAGGACGACGGGCTCGATCTGCTGGAGGCGGTCGAGGACGCTGCGGGCGCCGAAGTCCGGGGCGCAGCTGGTCCAGACGGCGCCGACGGCCGCGGTGGCGAGGAGGGCGACGGCGGCCTGCGGGATGTTGGGCAGGTAGGCGCCGACGCGGTCGCCGGGGCGGACGCCGCGCGCGCGGAGGGCGGCGGCGAGGGAGCCGACCTGGCGGCGGAGTTCGGCCCAGGTGAGGGTGACGGGCTGTTCGGTGGTCTCGTCGAGGTGGAGGACGGCCGGCTTGTCGGCGTTGGCCCGGTCCTCGCCGTGGCGGAGGGCGTGCTCGGCGTAGTTGAGTTTGCGGCCGGGGAACCAGCGGGCGCCGGGCATGGCGGGGTCGGCCAGGACGCCGAGCGGTTCGTCGGTGCCGGCCTCGGTGGTGAGCCGGACGTCGAACCACTGGGTGACGGCCGTCCAGAAGCGGTCGAGGTCCTCGACGGACCAGGCGTGCAGGGCGGCGTAGCGGGCGGCGGCCTCGGCGTCGGAGGCGGTGGGAGCGAGCGGTGCGGCCGGGGCGCCGTGGTGCTGGGCGGCCCAGGCCTGGAAGGCCACGATCCCGGTGCTGGCGGCGCGAGCGGGGGTGGGGCGCCAGAGCGGCTGGTCCTGGGGTGGAGTGCTCACGGTGGTGGTCTCCCGGCCGGTGGTAAGGACGGGGCTGCTCGTGGCAGGGCCCGCGTCCGGTTGGGGGCTGTCGGTGCAGACCCTGCCACGTGATCGGCCGGTGCGCCAGGGTCTGCCCGGCGCGGTCAGGCCCTGGTCAGGGGCGGGTGAACTCCCCGTCGTACCAGGAACGGGAGACGCGGGTGTGGAAGGGGAAGGCGAGCGGGGTGTCCGGGGTGGAGAGCTGCCAGCCGTCGGTCTCCTCGGTGGGCACGGAGGCCGGGAGTTCGGCGAGCGGGCGGGCCGGGAGCAGGCCGAAGAGGCAGAGGAAGCCGCCGTGGGTGTCGGAGTCGGTGGCGACCAGGGTGATGTCGACGGCGTCGGCGAGGATGCCCGTCTCCTCGCGGAGCTCGCGGACGCAGGCCTGCTGCCAGCTCTCGCCGTAGTCGACGTAGCCGCCGGGGAGGGCGAGCTCGCCGTACCCGGGCTCGATGGTGCGGCGGATGACGATGAGGCCGGCGGCGGTGTCGTCCTGGGTGACGGGGAGGAGGGTGACGACGACCGGGAGCGGATTGCGGTAGCTGATCTCGGTGCACCGCGGGCAGACGCGGGGCCAGCCGTCGGTACCGGGCGGGTAGAGGGTGCCGCAGAAGTGGCAGTGGGAGTTGGGGCGGTGGCGCACCGTGCCGGCCTCGTGAATCGTCATGGCCGGATGCTAGTGGGGGCCGGCCGGAGGTGGGGCCCGGTCAGTGGATCCGCTCCCCCGCCTCTTCCTCCCGGGCGGGTCGCAGGAGGGCCGGGTGGAGGAGGCGGGCGTCGCCGGAGCGGTAGGTACGGGCGCGCGGGCCGCCGCGGGCGCCGCCGTGCTTGGTGGTGGTGCCGGTGCCTTCGACGAAGCCGGGGACGGAGAGCACCTTGCGGTGGAAGTTGCCGGGGTGGAGCTTCTCGTCCCAGACGGCCTCGTAGACGGCGCGCAGCTCGGGGATGGTGAAGTCGTGCTGGAGGAAGGCGGTGGCCAGCGGGCTGTACTCGATCTTGGCGCGGGCGCGGTCGAGTCCGTCCGCGAGGATGCGGGCGTGGTCGAAGGCCAGCGCGATCGGGGCCGCGGCGCCCGGCCGGGCGCCGCCCCGGCAGGCGTAGCCCGGATCGAGGGCGGCGTCGAGGGCGGCGTCGGCGGGACCGCTCGGTGCGGGTCCGGCCGTCTCCGTCGCCCGGATGTGGGTGCCGGTGCACCTGCCGACGCCACCCCCGTGGGTGTCGGCGGGTGCACCGGCGGTCTCGGACCGGCCGGGCGGCCGGAGGTCCAGGTCGGTGACGGGGTGCCAGGCGGCTCGTGCCGCGTCCGTACCGGCCTGCGGGTCGGGCAGGTCGGGGGCGAAGGCCAGGTAGGCGACGCCGACCACGTGCATGCGCGGGTCGCGGTCGGGGGCGCCGTAGGTACCGAGCTGTTCGAGGTGGATCCGGCTGAGCGCGGCCGCGGCCTCGACCGTGCCGTGCAGGCCGGTCTCCTCGGCGAGCTCGCGGGCGGCGGCCTCGTCGAGGCTCTCCTCGCCGGCGCGCAGGAAGCCGCCGGGCAGCGCCCAGCGGCCCTGGTAGGGCGGCAGGGCCCGCTCGACCAGCAGGACGTGCAGGCAGCCGTGGCGCAGGGTCAGGGCGACGACGTCGACCGTGACGGCGACCGGGGTGTACGCACGGGGGTCGTAGGAGGCGAGCCACTCCTGCTCGGCGGCCGTGCGACCCGGGGTGTCGGGTGGGGTGGTCACGACGCGCTCCTCTCCACTCACGGTGCGTGCCCGTCCTTCTCGGAATGAGCACAACGTAGCGATCCTTTGCCTCTGCGGCAAATGATTTTCCGGGGATCCGGGGACCGCTCTGCTTCTAGGGTGTGACCAGGAGCTTCGTCGCGAGGAGGCCGTCATGCCCAGCACTCCCCCGTCGGACTTCGCCACGGCCCTGGCGGCCGGCCCCCTGGTGCTGGACGGCGGGCTGTCCGACCAGTTGGCGGCGGCCGGCCACGACCTGGCGGACGGGCTGTGGTCGGCCCGGCTGCTGCTGGACGCGCCGGAGGCGGTGCGGGCGGTGCACCGGGCGTACTTCGAGGCGGGGGCCGAGGTCGCGATCACGGCGAGCTACCAGGCGAGTTTCGAGGGCTTCGCCCGGCGCGGGGTGGGCCGGGCCGGGGCGGCGCGGCTGCTGGCGCTCGGCGTGGAGCTGGCCCGGGAGGCGGCCGGGGGCCTGCCCGGCCGGCGGCGCTGGGTGGCGGCGTCGGTGGGGCCGTACGGCGCGGTGACCGCGGACGGCTCGGAGTACCGGGGACGGTACGGGCTGAGCACGGCCGAGCTGGAGGCGTTCCACCGGCCCCGGCTGGAGGCCCTGGCGGCGGCCGGGCCGGACGTGCTGGCACTGGAGACGGTGCCGGACGCCGACGAGGCCCGGGCCCTGCTGCGGGCGGTGCGCGGCCTGGGGGTGCCGGTCTGGCTGTCGTTCAGCGTGGCGGGCGGGCGCACCCGGGCGGGGCAGCCGCTGGCGGAGGCGTTCGCGCCGGCGGCGGAGGCGGACGAGGTGGTGGCCGTGGGGGTGAACTGCTGCGCGCCGCAGGAGGCGGACGGGGCGGTGGCGCTGGCGGCGCGGGTGACCGGCAAGCCGGTCGTGGCGTACCCCAACAGCGGCGAGGGCTGGGACGCCGCGGCGCGGGACTGGACCGGCGGTCCGACCTTCGCGGCGGAGCGGGTGGCCGGCTGGCTGTCGGGCGGGGCGCGGCTGGTGGGCGGCTGCTGCCGGGTGGGGCCGGCGCAGATCCGGGAGCTGGCCGCCGAGGTGGCCCGCGTCCGGCCCTGAGGCCGGGCGGAGGGCCGGCCCCGCGGCCGGGGCGCGCCGGGACCGATCCGGGACGGCCCGGGGCCGCCCGGGACGGGTCGGAGGCGCGGGGGTTACCGAGGGGGAAGGTGCACGGACCGGGCACGGCCTGGCAGACTCGTGCCCGTTACCACTGCGGTCGACATTGTCGACCGCCTGTCAGCCCGGAGGTACACATGCCCGGCCCGATCCAGTCGCTCTCCCGGGCCGCCGCGATCATGCGCCTGCTGGCCGGCGGCGAGCGCCGCCTGGGCCTGTCCGAGGTCGCGACGGCGCTGGACCTGGCCAAGGGGACGGCACACGGCATCCTGCGCACCCTCCAGCAGGAGGGTTTCGTGGAGCAGGACCCGGAGAGCGGCAAGTACCAGCTGGGCGCGGAGCTGCTGCGGCTCGGCCAGAGCTACCTGGACGTGCACGAGCTGCGCGCGCGGGCCCTGGTGTGGGCGGACGACCTGGCCAGGGCGGCCGGGGAGACCGTCTACCTGGGCGTCCTGCACCACCAGGGCGTGCTGATCGTGCACCACGTCTTCCGGCCGGACGACACCCGGCAGGTGCTGGAGGTCGGTTCGATGCAGCCGCTGCACTCCACCGCGCTGGGCAAGGTCCTGCTGGCGTACGACCCGGTGGCGCGCGGCGAGCTGGGCGACGGGCCGTACGAGCCGTACACGGCGCGGACGCTGACCTCGGCGGCCGACGTGGACGCCGAGGCGGCGCTGACCCGCGAGCGCGGCTGGGCGGACGCGGTCGAGGAGACCTGGGAGGGCGTGGCCTCGATCGGCGCACTGATCCAGGACCGGCGGCGCAACCCGGTCGGCGCGGTCTGCGTCAACGGCCCGGTGGAGCGGGTCTGCGAGGACGGCTTCGTGAAGCCGTCGCTGGTCGCGTCGGTGCGCAGCGCCGCGCGGGCGATCTCCCGGGACCTAGGCGCCGGCCGGTTCTGACCCGGGGTGCCGGGGCGCCGCCCCGGATGCACGACGTTCACGCTGAGGCGCGGACAGGCGAGTCGCCTGTCCGCGCCTTACCGTTTTGTCCAAAATTGCGACTATCCAGTCGGTGACGCCGGGTAGCGGACCGAGCAAAGGGTCACAGCTGCGTAACCCGGCCTTGACGTGAGGGCGACCCGGGGAGGAAGCTTCCGCATGACGGTCGACATTGTCGAACGATGGCCGTGCGAAACGATCCCACAGAGCGCTCACCCGCCCCCCGATCGCCCGGCCCCTGCCCCCACCCGCACCTCCGGGCCATATGGACAAGGGAGTCTTTGTGTCCGCGTTCTCCAACGGCGACATCTTCGTCGGCGAAACCCTCGGCACCGCAGCGCTGATACTTCTCGGCGGCGGCGTCTGTGCCGCCGTGACGCTCAAGAAGTCGAAGGCCCTCAACGCCGGCTGGCTGGCGATCACCTTCGGCTGGGGCTTCGCGGTGATGATCGCCGCCTACATGTCGGCCCCGAAGTCCGGCGCGCACCTGAACCCGGCGGTCACCCTGGCCCTCGCGGTGGACAGCGGCGACTGGAGCACGGTCCCGCTCTACCTCGGCTCCCAGTTGCTCGGCGCGATGATCGGCGCCGTCTTCGTGTGGCTCACCTACCTCGGCCAGTTCCAGGCCAACCAGGAGCCCACCCTCGGTATCTTCTCGACCGGCCCCGAGATCCGGAACCCGGTCCAGAACCTGCTCACCGAGATCATCGGCACCTTCGTGCTCTGCCTGGGCATCCTCACCCAGGGCCTCACCAAGGGCCTCGGCCTCTCCGGCACCGGCATCCTGATCGTCGCCTTCACCGTGGTCGGCATCGGCCTGTCACTCGGCGGCCCGACCGGGTACGCCATCAACCCGGTCCGCGACCTGGGTCCGCGCATCGTCCACGCACTGCTGCCGATCCCGAACAAGGGCGGCTCCGACTGGTCCTACGCCTGGATCCCGGTGGTCGGCCCGGTCATCGGCGGCCTGCTCGCCGGCGGCCTGTACCACGTGGCGTTCTGACGCCCCCGGGTTTCCACCCAGCCCGAGCACGGGGACTGACCTGAGAGTCAGGCCCACCCACCCCCGAATTCCGCTGAACGAGCCGAGGACCCTCATGACCTCCACTGGCACTGGCAACTACATCGCCGCGATCGACCAGGGCACCACCTCCAGCCGTTGCATCATCTTCGGCGCGGACGGCCGGATCGTCTCCGTCGACCAGCAGGAGCACCGGCAGATCTTCCCGCAGCCGGGCTACGTCGAGCACGACGCCGCCGAGATCTGGACCCGGGTGCAGTCGGTCGTCCGCGGCGCGCTGGAGAAGGCCGGACTGACCAAGGACGACATCCGCGCGATCGGCATCACCAACCAGCGCGAGACCACCGTCCTGTGGGACCGCCACACCGGCGAGCCGGTCCACAACGCGCTCGTGTGGCAGGACACCCGGACCGAGGCCCTCTGCCGCGAGCTGGGCCGCAACGTCGGCCAGGACCGCTTCCGCCGCGAGACCGGCCTCCCGCTGGCCAGCTACTTCGCCGGCCCGAAGATCCGCTGGCTGCTGGACAACGTCGAGGGCCTGCGCGAGCGCGCCGAGGCCGGCGACATCCTGTTCGGCACCATGGACACCTGGGTCATCTGGAACCTCACCGGTGGTGTCGAGGGCGGCAAGCACGTCACCGACGTGACCAACGCCAGCCGCACCATGCTGATGAACCTCCAGTCGCTGGCCTGGGACGAGAAGATCGCCGAGTCGATGGGCGTGCCGATGGCCGTCCTCCCGGAGATCCGCTCCTCCGCCGAGGTCTACGGCGAGGCCGTCGGCGACCTGGCCGGCGTGCCGGTCGCGGCGGCGCTCGGCGACCAGCAGGCCGCGCTGTTCGGCCAGACCTGCTTCAACGAGGGCGAGGCCAAGTCGACCTACGGCACCGGCACCTTCCTCCTGCTGAACACCGGCGAGAAGATCGTCAACTCGTACCACGGCCTGCTGACCACCGTCGGCTACCGGATCGGCGACCAGAAGCCGGTCTACGCGCTGGAGGGCTCGATCGCCGTCACCGGCTCGCTCGTCCAGTGGCTGCGGGACCAGCTCGGCATCATCTCGACCGCCGCCGAGATCGAGACCCTCGCCAACACCGTCGAGGACAACGGCGGCGCCTACTTCGTACCGGCCTTCTCCGGCCTCTTCGCCCCGTACTGGCGCTCCGACGCCCGCGGTGTGATCGCCGGCCTCACCCGGTACGTCACCAAGGGCCACCTGGCCCGGGCCGTCCTGGAGGCCACCGCCTGGCAGACCCGCGAGGTCGTCGACGCCATGCAGAAGGACTCCGGGGTCGAGCTCACCGCCCTCAAGGTCGACGGCGGCATGACCAGCAACAACCTGCTCATGCAGAACATCGCCGACGTCCTGGACGCCCCGGTCGAGCGCCCGTACGTGGCCGAGACCACCGCCCTCGGTGCCGCCTACGCGGCCGGTCTGGCGGTCGGCTTCTGGAACGACCTCGACACCCTGCGGGCCAACTGGCACCGCGCCGCCGAGTGGACCCCGCGCATGGACGAGGCCACCCGGGAGCGCGAGTACAAGAAGTGGCTCAAGGCCGTCGAGCGCACCATGGGCTGGGTGGAGGAGGACGAGAACAACTGATCGCGAAGCCGGTCGGGGCAGCAGCCCCGGCCGGCCCGCTCCCGTTTCACCGGCCCGCCGCACCGGGCCGACCCGGCCTCTCCCCAGGGGCCGTACGCACACCGAGAGGAGTAACGGCGCAGCCCGACCCGCGCGCCGTACACACACCATGGCAACCATCCCGACCCTGGGCGCCGAGCGCTCCGCCGGCCACACCGCATCCCGTGCCGAGACCCGCGAGCTGCTGGGCAAGGCCACCTACGACCTGCTGGTGATCGGGGGCGGCATCCTCGGCACCGCCGTCGCCTGGACGGCCTCCCAGGCCGGTCTGAAGGTCGCCATGGTCGACGCCGGCGACTTCGCGGGCGCCACCTCCAGCGCCTCCTCCAAGCTGGTCCACGGCGGTCTGCGCTACCTGCAGACCGGCGCGGTCAAGCTGGTCGCCGAGAACCACAAGGAGCGCCGCGCGCTCGCCACCGACGTCGCCCCGCACCTGGTCAACCCGCTGACCTTCTTCGTGCCGGTCTACAAGGGCGGCCCGCACAGCGCGCCCAAGCTCGGCGCCGGCGTCTTCCTGTACTCCGCGCTCTCCGCCTTCCGCGACGGCATGGGCCGGGTCTCCACCGCCGCGCACGCCGCCCAGCAGGTGCCCGCGCTGCGCAGCGAGGGCCTGCGCTCGGTCGCCGTCTACGGCGACCACCAGATGAACGACTCGCGCGTCGCGGTGATGACGGTGCGCGCCGCCGTCGACGCCGGCGCGGTCGTGCTGAACCACGCCGAGGTCACCGGCCTGCGCTTCACCGGCAGCCGGGTCACCGGCGCCGAGCTGCGGGACCGCCTGGACGGCACCGAGTTCGGCGTCGACGCCCGCCTGGTGCTCAACGCCACCGGCCCGTGGGTGGACCACCTGCGCAAGATGGAGGACGCCGGCGCCGCGCCGTCGATCCGCCTCTCCAAGGGCGCCCACGTCGTCGTCAAGCGCCGCGCCCCGTGGCGTGCCGCGCTGACCATCCCGATCGACAAGTACCGCGTCTCCTTCGCCATCCCGTGGGAGGACCACGTCCTGCTCGGCACCACCGACGAGGAGTACACGGGCGACCCGCAGGACGTCCGGGCCACCGAGGCGGACATCGACCAGATCATGGGCGAGGCCGCGCACGCCATCCGCGACGAGCACCTCGACCGCGACCTGATCACCTACTCCTTCGCCGGCCTGCGGGTGCTGCCCGGCGGCCCGGGCGACACCGCCGCGGCCAAGCGCGAGACGGTCGTCACCGAGGGCAGGGGCGGCATGCTGTCGGTCGCCGGCGGCAAGTGGACCACCTACCGGCACATCGGCCGGACGGTGCTGGAGAAGCTGGCGCACGTGCCCGGCACCTCCCTCGGCGAGGACATGTCCCCGATCGCCCCGACCGTCCCGCTGCCGGGCGTCGGCGCGCCGAACGCCGTCGCGCACCGTCTGCTGATCGACCGCGAGCCGGGCTCCCGGATGGAGCCGCTGGTCGCCAAGCACCTGGCGAGCCACTACGGCACGCTCTCCTTCGAGATCGCCCGCATGATCGACGAGAACCCGGAGCTCGGCCGGCCGATCCACGAGGACGGGCCGGACGTCTGGGCGCAGGTCGCCTACGCGGCCGACAGCGAGTGGGCGTACACCGTGGACGACGTGCTGCGCCGCCGCACCACGATGACCGTCCGCGGCCTGGACACCCCGGAGATCCGCACCGAGGTCGAGGCGTTCCTGGGCAAGCGCCAGGGCAAGTAGCGCCACGGCGCAGCCGTGCCGGGCGGGCACCCCAGGGCTGGGGGTGCCCGCCCTCCGTCGTGCCGCTGCTGAAGTGACCTCCCGAACGTGACGGGCGGGCGCTCCCCCTGGGGAGCGCCCGCCCGTCCGTCGTTTCCGCGGACCGTCCGTCCGCCGTCCCGGGGTACCGCTACCGGGGCTAGATGCAATGCCGTGTAGATAGAGCTTGCGGATTCCTGTCACGGGTCTGGTGTGGTCAGGATGTCGATGCTGATGGTGGCTTTGTAGCTGGTCCGGTCGATGGTGCCTTTGGCGTTGTACTTGGAGATCGCGCGTTTGA
>NZ_JAQYWZ010000254.1:0-676 GCF_036290945.1 Streptomyces sp. BE303 | reverse complement strand
TGCAGGTGACGCCGGCGGTCTTCCAGGTGGTGGCGTCGACCATGGTGGTGGGGGCGAAGGCTTCCTTGGGGAAGTCCTTGCTGTTCTTGAGCTTGTCGTACATGGTCTGGACGGCGAGGGCGCCGACGTCCTTGCCGTTGATGAAGAGGGCGGCCTTCATGCCGGAGGGCTTGTCGGAGCCCCAGTTCTTGCAGGCGAGGTAGGCGCCGAGGCCGACGCCGATGACGCGGTCGGCGCCGATGCCGGCGTTCTCCAGTGCGGTGACGCCGCCCTGGACGTTCTCGTCGTTGCAGCCCCAGACGACCCAGTTCTTGACGCCGGGGTTGGCGGTGACGGTGGCTGCGATCTTGTCCTGGGCGCCGGTGGGGGTGTTGTCGGTGGCGACGTCGATGTTCTGGACGCCGGGGGCGGCGGAGCCGAAGGCGTCCTTGGCGGCCTTCACGCGGTCGCCGCAGACGGTGACGTCCTGCTTCCAGGCGGAGATGGTGCGGGTCTCGGCGGGGTTCCAGGCGGCCTTCTTGAACTCCTCGGCGGCGCGCTTGCCGACCTCGCCGCCCATCTGGGTGCCGGAGAAGCCGATGCGGGGGACGAGGTTGTCGGGGGCGCAGGCGGACGGGTCGGGGCCGTTGGTGCAGATCTGGTCGTCGGAGGTGAGCAGGGCGACCTTGGCGTCCTT
>NZ_JAQYWZ010000253.1:0-377 GCF_036290945.1 Streptomyces sp. BE303 | reverse complement strand
TGGGTTGTGCGGGTTCTCGGTTGGTTGGTGGGTGGTGGGTGGGTTTTGCTTGGGTGTGGGTTTGAAAGCCTCCGTGGGGGGGGCCCGGGGGGTGGGGGGTGTGGGGGTTAACGAAGATGGGTGGTTTGTTGTTGGGGGGGGGGGTGTGGTGGTGGGGTTTGGGGGGGGTGTTTGTTTTGTGTTGGGGGTGGGGGTGGTGGTGGTTGGTTTGTGTTGTTTGTGGGGGTGGGGGGGGGGGCCCGGCGGGTGGGGGGGGTTGGCCCCCCCCCCCCCGCGCCGCCACAGTGCGCTCCCCGCGTGAACGGACCGCCCACATACGTAAACACCCACCCAACCACAACCACACCCCGCCCCACCCCCCACCGACACCAAACTCC
>NZ_JAQYWZ010000252.1:0-5635 GCF_036290945.1 Streptomyces sp. BE303 | reverse complement strand
TCCGATAAGTCGCTCGGATACGCCCGTCTGTCCATGCGCCGCAGAACATCACCCGAACCCCGACTGGCACGCCAGTACGGCCGACGTTCACACGAACGAGCGATCATGAACCGAGAGAAAGCGGACTTAACGTCCACTCAGGTGTCCAACCGCGGGGTGGAACTTCAGTGATGTGGCCCCTGCCGGTCGGTGGACCTGACGCGCTGTCGGGGTCGGACCACCGCGATCGGCATTCAGCCAAAAGTGACGGGAAGCCTTGAGCGCCGCAGGCCGGCTGGTCACCGGACATGTGCCCAAAGAGATGATAAGCCCACCATTGCGCTCGCAGCCTGTAGCGGCATATCCGACAGGGGCACGTAAAGTAATGGCCGAATGTTCATGTTTGCAGAAAAAGGTTCACCCGTGTCGACGTGGACGAAGTAGATTCTCCTCAGCATACTGACCATCGGGGTCAGGATTTGGAGGGTAAATCACGTGAAGCTTGCAAAGCGAATTGCGGCCGTAGCCGTAGCTACGGCCACACTCGCCGGCGGCATGACGGCCATGGCCACCAGCGCGAGTGCGGAAACCAGTACCAACGGTGGCGGCCTCGTGATCACCAGCATCAACAACGGCTACGACGCCTACTACTCCTCGAGCTCCACGAGGACCGTCCGCTTCAAGCTTGAGTGCCGCGACAGCACGTACTACTACGATCTCGGCTTCTTCAATGCCGCCGCCGGCTCGGGCAGCTCCTACTTCTTCGGCGTGGGCTCCGGCAAGGGCTGCAGGCTCCAGCTGATCAACACGTCGTACGGTGTTATCACTCAGACCGGCTACGTCGCCTGAGGCTCGTAGCCATATTGAGGCCGCGTCGCGATCCAGCGGCGCGGCCTCAGCCGATACAGATGAGGCGGACGTTCAATCCATGAAAATCGTCGCTCTTCTTACTCCATTTCTCACATTGGCTTCAACTCCGCTCGCGCAAGCCACACCGCCATCGGACGTGCCACGTGCCGAGCTGCGCGCCCTCGTCGAGAACGTTGTCCAAGCCGACGGCTATCGCTACCAGGCGACGGACAGCGCCGGGAGGAGCATGGATGCCGCAAAGATCATCCAAGACGGGACCGGCGGCTACCTGGCCGTCTACCACACCATGCGAGCCGACGGGCGCTTCCACGCGGCAATCGCGACCTCTACCGACCTCCTCAACTGGACGTTCACTCAGGACTTCGGCGCCGGCAGTTCGCAACCGACGATCAGCGAGGTCGCCAACGGCGGCTATCTGGTCGCCTGGGAGCAGGATCCAAGCAATCACATTGCCGTGCACTACTACACCAATCGAACAAATCTCCTTACGGCTTCGGCCTCTCGCCAGTTCGACGCTCCACGCTCCCTTTCGCCCTGCGCCGAAGGAACCCCAAACATCTACTCAGTAACCCTGAACCCTGATATCGACCACTCGGTCATCGACATCGGGGGGCACTACTATGCGAACTGCAAAGTCGACCGACAAATGCGCGCAAAGCTTACCAATTTCACCTCCTGGTCAGCGTCGACCCAGTCGACCTTCGACAATTCCCTCCTGCACTGGGGCGTTCAAGGAAACATCGGCGACCGGGATTATACAAGTTTCAAGGGGTTTCCGTTCGGTTTGATCGAGGGGCAGTACGAGAACAACAGATTCGAATCCTGGAGGACATTCGTATACGACTACACGACCGGCAATGCAGACAGGACCGATATCCATACACACGCCGGAAGTGTCGCCTTCGCCAACCCGAGCATCACCAAGGTCAAGACCCCCGCTGGCGCCGATGCTCTTCTTGTCAGCCTTTTCATCCCCTCCGAGGGTGCGGCCGGCGGGGAAGCTGGCCAACTCATCTACTTCCGCAAATACTGAAGGCTAGATCCCACGAAGCATGACTGCCAGTACGGGCGCCCCCACGCCCACCAGGCACACTACTTCCACCACGACGCGCTCCGGGTCCTGGAAGCCGGCCGAGCCCTCACTCATCACCTCGAGAAACTCCAACGCGACAGCCAGATCACCCGCCACTGGTAACACACCGTAACTGCCATCGCCTCGAGATGGCCGCCGAAAGGCCGCTCCGAGGCTGCCCGAGTCACTCCACGGCAAGCAGCAGGCGCCAGAAAAGTCTTGGAAATGACCCGATATGAACCAGTTTGACCTACTTGACCTGCGGCCAACGCACTGACATGCCTCGCGTCCCTTCCCGCGCGCTCTGCCGACTCACCGGGCCGGGCAGCGACCTTGGACTCAAGCTCACCGAGTGCAAGAAGGAGAAGCTCGTGGGACAGCGTGCGCAGCGTGGCCGGGTGTACCGGCGGTGTGGTTGTTCGGACGGTAACCGGAAGCAGCTGGGTCCGTGGTGCCCCCTGCTGGCCCGGGATTCGAGGCACAGGGCGTGGACGTATGCGATGGATCTGGTGAAGGAGGACGGCCGGCGTCGGGTCCGCCGCCGGGGCGGTTTCGCCAGCCATGCGGAGGCGTTGCGGGAGATGCGGGCGGTGTTGGACGGTGAGCTGCGCAGGGTGTACGAGAACCGCCGAACCAAGGTGGCGAGCTACCCGCGCAAGTGGCTGGTCACGTGGCGGGCGCACCTGTCGCCGAGCACCTACGCCGGCTACGTGGCGTGGGTCAAGCACGACCTGATCCCGGCGTTCGGCCACATCCGGCTGCTCGACCTTCGTCCCCATCACGTTGACGAGTGGATCGCCGCCCAGCTGGAGGCCGGGCGCGGCCGCGTCCACGCTGCGCAACGCGCTGAACGACGCCGTCTCCTCCCGGCGGCTGCGCTACCCCGGTCAAGCACTCCGTCCCACCAAAGCCCCGCGCCGCCGAGCGTGCCTGCTGGACTCCGGAAGGGGCCGCGAGCTTCCTGCGGCACAACGCCGAGCAGTACGCCGGCCGGCTCACCGACCTGTTCGAGGTCATCCTTGGTACTGGCCAGCGCAGCGGCGAGGTCCTCGCCCTGCACTGGTCGGACGTCCACCTCATGGACCGCCGGCTCTTCGTCCGCTGGACGCTCGCCGCCGTCAACAACAACGGCCTGGCCTTCGGCCGGCCCAGGACCGAGGCCAGCCGCGCCTGGATCAGCCTCTCCCCCAGGAACGGGAATTCGGGGCCACGCCGCCCGACAGCCTATTATCGCTTTCTGGGCCTGCGGACCTGATCCCCGGCTCACCAGGTACGGAGAGGCGTCACCCGGCCTGCTGCCGATGCGTACCCGAGGAAACACGTGAGCACCGTACAGTCGATCCCCGTCCCGCAGGTCCTTCATGAGGCCGGCCGCCGACGGACCTTCGCTGTGATCAGCCATCCGGACGCGGGCAAGTCCACGCTCACCGAGGCGCTGGCGCTGCACGCGCGGGCGATCACTTCTGCCGGTGCGGTGCACGCCAAGGGTGATCGACGCGGCGTGACCAGCGACTGGATGGAACTGGAACGCGAGCGCGGTATCTCGGTGACCTCGGCCGCATTGCAGTTCGGCTATCGCGGCCACGTGATGAACCTGATCGACACCCCCGGCCACGCCGACTTCTCCGAGGACACCTACCGGGTGCTGGCCGCCGTCGACTGCGCGATCATGCTGGTCGACGCGGCCAAGGGCCTGGAGGAGCAGACCCGCAAGCTTTTCGCGGTCTGCCGCCATCGCGGCGTCCCCGTGATCACCTTCATCAACAAGTGGGACCGGCGCGGCCAGGATGCACTCACCCTGCTCGAGGACATCGAGACGCACCTCGGGATCACCCCCGTCCCGGTCGTCTGGCCGGTGGGCAGCGCGGGCAACCTGCGCGGCCTGGTCGAAGCGGGGAACACCGAGCAGATGCTGCGCTACACCAAGGTGCCAGCCGGCACGCACGCCGCCCTCGAGGAGCAGCTCACCTCCGAGAAGGCCGCCGAGCAGGAGGGCGAAGCCTGGACGACCGCGCTGGAGGAGCTGGAGCTGGTGCTCTCGTCCGGCCCCGGCTACGACCAGGAGGCCTTCGAGGCCGGCAAGATCAGCCCGGTCTTCTTCGGCGCCGCGCTGACCAACATAGGTGTGAAGCTCCTGCTGGACGCCGTGGTCGACCTCGCTCCGGCTCCCGGGCCCCGCCGGCTGGCCAAGGGCGGCAGCCGCGAGGTCGGCGAGGAGTTCTCCGGCCTGGTGTTCAAGATCCAGGCGAACATGGACCCGGCCCATCGCGACCGGATCGCCTTCGTCCGAGTCTGCTCCGGCGTCTTCGAGCGCGGCATGCACGTCACCCGGGCGGCCAGCGGCCGCTCGTTCGCAACCAAGTACGCGCACACCGTCTTCGGAGCCGAGCGCACCGTGGTCGACACCGCGTACCCTGGCGATGTGGTCGGCCTGATCAACGCGAGCGCGCTGCGGGTCGGCGACACCCTCTTCACCGGCAAGAAGACCGAGTTTCCCCCGCTGCCCGCCTTCGCCCCCGAGTACTTCGCGGTGGCACGGCCCAAGGACATCAGCCGGTCCAAGCAGTTCCGCAAGGGCGTCGCCCAACTCGACGAGGAAGGCGTGATCCAGGTGCTGGTCTCCGACCGGCGTGGCGACCAGGCGCCGGTCATGGCTGCGGTCGGCCCGATGCAGTTCGATGTGATCCTGCACCGGATGGAGCACGAGTTCTCCTCCCCAATCGCCCTCGACCAGCTCTCCTACCGCTTGGCCCGGATCACTGACGCCGACGGCGCCGCTGCCCTGGCCAAAGCCCGCCTGATCAGCGGCGAGGTGCTCACCCGCCGCTCGGATGACGTGCTGCTGGCCTTGTTCGCCGACAAATGGCAGCTGAACGCCTTCCAGCGCGCCCAACCCGACATCCTGCTCCAGCCGCTGATCGCCACGGCGGACTGATCGCCGACCTCTCGGCCCGGCGGCCGCCGTCGACAAGCTGCTGCGCGGCCTGCTCGGGCAGTCGGCCGACCGGCAGCAGTCGATCGGGCCGCGCGCTCACCACGGCAACCGAAGGCCGACCGCTACCCGGCTGAGCCACCGCCGCCGGCCGGACCGAGGACGTCGGGTGGCGCCAGGCCCGCACCGCGCTGCTCAAGTCCGTCGCACGCCAACCACCACGCTCACCTGCTCGCCGCCATCGTCGGGCTCGGCGGTGAGCTGGAGCTCCCGGCTAACCGCAACGGGCGCTTCAGGGGTGCGGTCGTCCCGGAGGGCTGCGCGGTCAGCGCCGGCCGCCGCCGATGCGGCGGTCGTCGGCCAACGCGGTCAGCGGGCCGTACTCGCAGGCAAGCTCGTTCCACGTCAGAACCTCGCCACAGCGGGCCGGGAAATCCTTCGGGTTGAACTCGGGCATGGTCCAGGTGCCGGTGCCCCGGTCCCGCAGCCACAGGTCCCCGTCACCGTCGACCACAGTCGGCGGGACCGGTACGGGCTCGGCCTGATCGGTGGGCTCCCAGGTGACCCGGCCCGGGTGGGAAACGCGGCGCAGCTCTGTGGTGGCCAGCCGCGCGGCCAAGTCCCGGGTGGACTCCTCGGCCTCCTTGACCGACGCGAGTCGGAATGCGTCGTCGAGTACGGGCAGGGCTGGATTCTTGCTGCGCTTTGAACTCATACGCTGACTTACCTCCGGTGGGGGGCGTCACATCCGTTATGGCACCCCGTAGAGGAACACGGTATCC
>NZ_JAQYWZ010000251.1:0-235 GCF_036290945.1 Streptomyces sp. BE303 | reverse complement strand
TTGAGGAGGATGTGGACGGCGACGGCGGTGAGGATGAGGATCCAGACCATGACGGGGAGGCCGGCGATCTTGCCGCGGCCGAGGAAGACGAAGATGTCGTCGTTGAGGACGTAGCCCTGGGCGCGGCCGTCGGAGAGGAGTTGGGCGAGGCCCTTGTAGGCGGCGAGGCCGGCGAGGGTGGCGATGGTGGGGTTGACGCGGCCGTAGACGATGATCAGGCCGTTGAGGATGCCGA
>NZ_JAQYWZ010000250.1:0-374 GCF_036290945.1 Streptomyces sp. BE303 | reverse complement strand
TGCAACGGCGACCGAGGGGTCCGTCCGTCCTTCTACCGTGACCGTGCCGACCGCGGTGGCCGCTCCGGTGGCTTCCACCGTGACCGTGACGACCGTGGCGGCTTCAACCGCGACCGTGGGGACCGTCCGTCCTTCAACCGTGACCGTGACGACCGCGGTGGCCGCCCCGGCGGAGAAAAACGTGCCCGTGTCGCCCGCCGCCCCGGCAACCGAGGACCTGCCGGACGCGGAGGACGAACCATCGGAGTCCCCCCGCGCCCCCCCGCCCCCGCCCCCGCCCCGGCCCGCCCGCCCCCCCCCCCCCCCGCCCCCCCCCCCCCCCCCCCCCCCCCCCCCCCCCCCCCCCCCCCCCCCCCCCCCCCCCCCCCCCCCCC
>NZ_JAQYWZ010000249.1:0-6718 GCF_036290945.1 Streptomyces sp. BE303 | reverse complement strand
CGGATCCGGAAGTCGTCGAGCAGCCGCAGCGCCTGGCGGGCGAAGTAGCCCAGTTCGGGGTGGTGCCGCTTGGCTTCCAGCTCGGTGACCACGACCACCGGGAGAACGACCTCGTGCTCCTCGAAGCGGGTCATGGCGAGGGGGTCCGCCAGGAGCACGCTGGTGTCGAGAACGTACGTGCGCCGGTCGCATTTGCGGGAGCGGGCCGGTTGCGGGAACCGGATGCCGCGGTCTTCGATGCTCATGTGGTGTCTCCCTGGCAGCGGGGCTGGTGCCGGGCCTGGAGTCGGGTGCGGACCGGCGCTGCTCCGGGGTGGAAGATGTCAGCGGCGGCTCATAGTCCGGCAGGGCTGATTTCGGGACGGAGGTCGCACCGGTTCGACGTCCTGCAATCGATGGTCGGGGGCTTCCTCGGCAGATCCTGGAGAATTCGCCGGATTGGTCGGCGGATCCGTCAGGAATCCGACGGCTTACGTCTTCGTTGCCATGGCTATTGGCCTTCTATGCGCAAGGAACCAGGGTTCTGACGACTCCTGACCTTGGATGGCACCGCCCGGCTCCGAACAGCGGACGCAGCCTGGAAATCCGTCACCAAAATCCGCCGTGGTGGTGTGGTGGATTGATATTTCTGCCCGGCTGGAATCCGCGATGCGGATGGCCGGCGCATGGGGGCGTGTCTTTCGATAGACGATAGTCAGTGAGGCGCGCCGCTCAAACGTGAGGTGAATCACAGCCGGTTGGCGTCCGGCTTCGAGGGCCTTCAGTGCCCGGACATGGTCGGCCGAAGCCCGCCACCGCAGGTGTCCGAGCGGTGACCGACCGCGTCAGGCCGCCTCGGCGGAGCGCAATGCTGCCAGAGGGGACCGGCCACCGAGCCGCAGCCGGTCCCAGCTGCCCCCCGTGGCCTGCCGAATCGACCGCACGATCGTCGAACGTAAAGTCCGAACCTTGTGAGTGGACCGGTCGGGCTGACGGGCCCGGGGTGGGTGTTCCGGTACGGGCCTGCCTCCGTGAGCCTTTGAGGTGCCGTCAGGCCCACCCGCGCGCCGGGCGCCGGGCCTCGCAGGATGCCGGCGGCCGGCTTCCACCCCACTCGGTCCCCGCCCTGCACCTCCGCGTCTGCCGGCGTGCCAGGAAGACCGTGGTGGACGGGTGCGCCGATCGATGAACGCCACCCCGCCGGTGAAGGCCCTGCGTAGCCCGCCGGCGACGCGCAGGGCGAGCCGGGTCTTCCTGATGCCTCCGGTGCCGGTCAGGGTCACCGTGCGAGTGGTGGAAAGCAGCCCGTTGACATCGGCGATCTCCCGCTCGCGACGATGAAGCTGGTCAGCTGATCGGGGAGGCCGGCCGCGACCACACCCCTGTCACGCCGGCTTGCTCCTCCCCGCACTCGGAGGCTGGGTCGCTGTCGGTGGAGGGTCGGACGCCGAAGCGGACATCCTCCGGCCGGAGCACCAGGGCCTCGGTCGTAGCCGATGCCACGAGCATCCTGCTTCCGCTCCGTCGATCACCCCTGACGGCTGGCTACCGCGTGACGACAGCCGGCCCCCGACAGCACGGCCGGTCGCCGTACGCAGCGCGCACAGGGTCGCGGTTTCCGTAGCCGCCTCCGTAGATCTCCCGATGCGGTCGTCCACCTCCGCAGGGAAAGGTGGGGAACGAACCAAGCCGCCGGAACCCCGACCCTCCGACAAGCCGGCGCAGAACGTTCCCCATCCACTTCCTCAGGCCACGGGCAGGTGAGACCTCATGTACTCACGACGGACGACCGCGCATCCGCAGGCCGCGCTCTACCTGCGCTGCTACCCCAGTGATCCGTCCGACATGGAATGCCACCGCAGGGCGATGCAACGGCTCGCCGTGCGGAACAGCCTGCCGGATCCCTTCGTGTACATCGACAATGGGCGCCGGCACCGTGACGGCCTGCCCCAGCTGGAACAGCTCGAACGCCGCATCGCCAACGGCTGGATCGACACGCTCCTGATCCCGGGCCCCTTCGTCTTCGCGCTCGACGACCGGCAGGCCGCCGCCACCGTCCGTAGGCTGCGCCGGCTCGGCTGCCGTCTGATCGAAATCCTGCCCAGGTGGTCCTATCGATACGACGCGCCGGTCGGGAACCGGGCGGTGGCCCGCTCCCTGCTGAACCTGAGAGCCTGATGTCGGAGCTGTCGCCCGGCAGTTGCGGGGTTGCTCCGTTGCCCTCGTCGGCACCGTCCTGCTCGCCCCCGGCGCAATGGGCTGCTCCACCTCGTCGAGGGCGAGCCCGCCCGCACGGCGTCGGCCGACAGCGGCCCCCTCGCCAGAGCGACAGCGATGATCGCCAGGTCCGACGAGATGGACAACCACGTCGGCAGGTCCGGCGTCCGCACCGGCACTACCGGATACCTGACCGACCAGGCACCGGTTCGGCTGTCCGACGTCGGTCCGCCCCCGGGGCCGCGGTCGCCTGGTGCCCGAGCGGGTACCCACCGTGAATTCGATCCGCGCGGTTCGGACGAAGGCACAATTCCTCGCGGTAACCCCTGGACTTCGCATGAGCGGGGAGGGTAAAAAGCGCGTAGCGGCAATCCGTACACCGACGACGGCCGCCGCTTCCGGGGCCGCTGCCCGTGCCCCGCCCACGCATCCGCGTGCGCGTCCGGTGTCCGGCGCCTCGCAGCCGATGCCCGCCCACCACCGCCCGTCCGACGCCACCACACCGAAGGCGCCGGGCACGGTCGGGCCACCCGGTACACCGACAGTCGAGGTTGCCCCGATGCCTCTCACCCTTGCAGACCTGCGCGCCCGCCAGTTCACCACCGTCCGCCTGCGCCCGGGCTACGACGGACGCGAGGTCGACGACTTCCTTGACTTGGTCGAAGCCGAACTCGTCCGACTGCTGCGCGAGAACGAGAGCCTTCGAACTGCTGTGGCCTCGGCCCTTGTCCGCCCCGCAGCCGTAGCGCCGATCACCGGCACTCGGAGCCCGGCACTCATGCCCCCGCCCCAGTCCCCGCCCCCGGCCCCGCGTCCGGCCCCGGACGGCGTGGCCGGGGCCGCCCAGGTCCTCACACTCGCCCAACAGGTCGCCGACCGGGCCGTCGCAGCCGCCCGCGCCGAGGCCTGGAGCGTCCTCACCGCGGCTCGCACCCGAGCCGAGGGCGTCGAACGTGCCGCGCAGGCCGACGCCGACACCCTGGACCGCGACACCCGTGCCGCGGTCCAGACGATCATCGGCAATCTGGAGGCCGTCCGCGCGGGCCTCGAATCCAGGATCCAGAGGCTGCGCGCACTCGAACACGAACACCACACCCGCCTGAACTCCTACCTGGAGCAGCGATTGCGTCACCTAGGGACACTCACCGGCGACGACCCCCCCGCCACAGGCCCGGTCCCCGCCCCACCGCGGCCCCTCCACCCCGGGGGTGCCCGACCGGCCCCACCCCTGGCATGACCGGCCTGTCGGCCGCGGAAGGGCCGCGGCCCACGAGCACGCCCATCCCGAGGCTGCTCCTCAAGCGGATCAGCGCCACCGTCCACCGGGCCGCCACACACCCGCTCACCCACACACCGGCAGGGTCTTCCCACCGTCCGACGCCCCTCTTCATACGCCGTGGCCCGTAGCCGGTGGGCGTGGCTGAAAGATCGCGCAAGCCCGTGACATGACAGCCTGGCCGCGGTCTCGGTCCCGGGTCCTCGGCCAGGTGGAACGGACGAGTCACGGCGGAGAGGACGGAACCGGTCGCCTCGGTGGCCGGGACGCAATGGTCGACGAGGTCGTCGAGCGTCTGCTGGACAGCGCCGACGCCTCAGGGGCTCTCCAGGTCTGCCCGTAACCGCAGTATCGCGAGCGGCGCACGGGGAGAGGTCTGGTCGCGCACGCGGGTCCGGGATCGTATGCCGCCCTGAGCACGAGGGTCCGCGCAGCCGCCTTCCCGTCACCATGCCCGCTGCGTGGCCGCGTCGGGCCGCCGGGGACAGGTACGGCGCCCAGAATCGCAGCGGAGGGGCAGACGAGGCGGCAGGGCCCGCCCGGTGGCCGGCTCTTGCGTTCGATGTCGGCCTGTCACCGGGGCGAGAGTGGCAGCCGGACGGTGAACTGCGCACCGCCCTCGTGCGCGTTCCCGACCGTCACCGTTCCCCTGTTGCGCCGTGTGGCCTGCCTGACCAGCGCGAGCCCCAGTCCCCGCCCGGATTCCGGCGATTCGTGGTCCGCCGACCTCACCGGTGATTTGGTGCTCCAACCGCGTCGGAAGATCTCTTCGAGCGCTGTCGTGTCGAGCCCCGGGCCGGTGTCACAGACACTGATCAGGAGCTCCGCGGCGTCGGCGCGGACGGTGACCGTCACTCGTGGACGGCGCTGCGGGGCAAGGCCGTCGCCCCCGGGGGCGGAGGGGTGGAGTCGCGAACCACGGCAGGCGGTCCCTTGGACGGCGGCGTCCAGGGCGTTGTCGATGAGATTGCCGAGCACGGTCACCAAGTCCCCTGAGGACAACGAGTCCTCGGGCAGGGACCCCTCCTCGACCCGGCTGTCCGGCGCGAGGGCGAACTCCACCCCGAGTTGATCGGCCTGGGCCGCCTTGCTCAGAAGCAGGGCGGCCAGGACGGGCTCGGCGATCACCTCGGCGATCTGATCGGTGAGCTCGCCCGTCAGGGCCAGCTCGACCGTGGCGAATCGCACCGCTTCCTCGGCGCGGCCGAGTTCGATCAGCGAGACCACGGTGTGCATCCGGTTGGCCGCCTCGTGCGCCTGGGATCGCAGGGCTTCGGCGAAGCCTTGTACGGAGCGGAGTTCACGGGACAGGAGCCGCAGTTCGGTGTGGTCGCGGAGGGTCACGACCGTGCCGCGCCGGGCTCCGCTGAGAACGGGTGCGGTGTTGACGACGAGCACTCGTTCGCCGGTCAGATGGACCTCCTCGACGCGCGGTTGCGCGAGCATCATCGCGTCGGTGAGGGGCACTGGAAGGCCGAGTTCGTCGATCCTGCGGCCGATCACGCCTTCCGAACCGGCCTCGGGTCCGAGCCCGAGCAGTTGTCGGCCGCCGTCATTGATCAGGGTGATGCGCCCCTGCGCGTCCAGGATCAGCAATCCCTCCCTCAGGGCGTGCAGCGTGGCCTGTTGGTAGGCGTACATCTGGCCCAGCTCGGCGGCGGGCATGCTGTGCGTCTGCCGACGCAGCCGGACGGCGAGGAGGGACATGGCCAGCCCGCACACGGCCAGGACGGCGAGCGCCGTTCCGGCCAACGACACCAGCTGCTGCCACACCTGATCGTTGATCCTCTGCACGGTGATGCCGGCGCTGACCAGGCCGACGATCGTCGTGCCGTCGAATATCGGCATCACGACACGCACCGACGGCCCGAAGGATCCGGAGTGGATCTCGTAGGAGGTTTCGCCCTTCTGGGCGGATTCGATGTGGCCGGAGAACCGTCCTCCGATGAGACGGGGATCGGGATGGGTCCACCGGATTCCCCGGGGGTTCATGATCGTGACGAAGGCGACCCCGGTGTTCTTGCGGACCTGCTCCGCGTAGGGCTGGAGCAATGCGGTCGGATCGCTGGAGCGGATGGCCTCGCGCACCGAAGGGGCGGCGGCCACCGAGCCCGCCGTTCCGGCCGTTTGGCGTCGAGCGGCCTCCTCGGCCTGGCCTCCTGCGCCGAGGTACGCGAAGGTCGCGCACAGGCCTACGGCCATGACCAGCACCATGGCCTGGAGGGCGAACAGTTGGCCGGCGAGGCTTCGGGGGCGCGGCAGGTTCATGCCGGTCATGTGCATGGGCGGCACCCTGGTGGAGAGATTTGCCGTGGGCGATTTGGGCACTATAGCCGTCTGCGGCTGAATTGTAAGCCCCGATGACGCGCGGTCCTGCCGAGCCCGAGAAGGTACGAACGGATGCGGTCCCACTTCTGCCGACGGCCTTCCGCGACCAGGCTCACCGCTGTCCTTTTCCGGTCGAACCGGTCCAGCGCCCGCCCGGCCGCATGGATGTCGGTGGACAGCCCGCGGGTGGGGTGACTCGGCGGCCGGCGGTGTCGGGCCCGACGCGGGGGACACGGGTCCGGCGGCACATCCGAGGGGCCCGGGCGGGCACGGGGGAGCGGCCGGACGGTTGGTGCCGCCCGGCCGCTCCAGGGGTGCGGTTGGTGGTGTGGCCTGCCGGTGCGGGGCGGCCGTGGGTGCGGGGCGGGTCAGTCGCCGATCTCGACGGTGATGTCGTCGAGGACGAAGCTGGTCTGCGCCGAGGTGTCCTCCGTGCCGGTGAACGTGAGGGCGACGTTCTGTCCGGCGTAGGCGGAGAGATCGACCGTCCGCAGGGTGTAGCCGGCAGCCCGGTCGAGGTTCGAGTAGGCGGCCACCTCCTGGCCGTTGGCGGTGACGGTGAGCCGGTCGTACCTGCTGGACGGGGTGTTCTCGGCCGTGTCGATGTGCAGCCAGTACGTCAGCGTCGCCCGGCAGCCCGCCGGGACGGCGACCGTCTGCGCGACGGTGTCCTTGTGGGCGGACCCGTAGCCGTCCAGCCAGGCCTTCCAGGAGCCGCCGTGGCTCGCCTGGCCCCGGTCGGTGTCGACCGTGCCGGGTGTCGCCGTCCAGGGCTGTGCCGCGCCGCTCTCGAAGCCGGCGTTGCCGAGCAGGTGCGCGGAGGGGCAGGGGCTGTTGGCGTCGGTGACGGCCCAGGTGAAGGTGGTGCTCGCGGTCGCGCCGGAGGGGAAGGTGGCGGTCACCGTCACGGTCGTCGAT
>NZ_JAQYWZ010000248.1:0-312 GCF_036290945.1 Streptomyces sp. BE303 | reverse complement strand
CGGCCTGGAGGGGCCGGCGGTGACGGTGGACACGGCGTGCTCGTCGTCGCTGGTCGCGCTGCACCTGGCCGCGCAGGCGCTGCGGTCGGGCGAGTGCTCGATGGCGCTGGTCGGCGGCGTCACCGTGATGCCGAACCCGGTTGTGTTCGTGGAGTTCTGGCGTCAGCGCGGTCTGGCTGCCGACGGCCGGTGCAAGTCGTTCGGTGCGGACGCGGACGGGACGGGTTGGTCCGAGGGTGTCGGCATGCTGCTGGTCGAGCGGTTGTCGTCGGCGCGGGCTGCGGGTCGTCGGGTGCTGGCGGTGGTGCGGGG
>NZ_JAQYWZ010000247.1:0-227 GCF_036290945.1 Streptomyces sp. BE303 | reverse complement strand
CCCAGCGCCGGGTGGACGCGACCCTGGCCACCGCCGCCCGCACCCCGCCCCCCGCCGCCGGGTCGGACGGCGCCGCCAACTACGGCTCCGACGAGCACTCGGATGAACACCCGTCCCCCGGAGTCTTCGCGCACCTGGGCATTGTAGTGGGAGCGCCTTGCGGGGGAATGGCCGCGTGGGGGTTTTCCGGCTCGCCGCCCGAGGTTACCGGCGGGTCATGAGCGTGG
>NZ_JAQYWZ010000246.1:0-352 GCF_036290945.1 Streptomyces sp. BE303 | reverse complement strand
GCTCGAGGAGCTGAAGGCGGGTGTCACCAAGATCGCCACCAGCTGGGAGGGCGTCGCCCAGCAGGGCTACCAGGCCCACCAGACGAAGTGGGACGAGCGCGCCGCGCACCTGCAGCAGTCCGACGTCGGGCTTGCCGTGCGATTCGCCGTGGACCACGGGGCCAGGGTCGTCAACCTGTCGATCGGCGGGTACTCCCGCTCTGACGCCCAGGCCCGCGACGCGATCAACTATGCGATCGCCAGGGTGTGCTCGTCCAGCACCGACACCAGCCCGGCCGGCCCGCCGCGCGGGGAGACGTCGCACCGGCCGTCCGCGTCCGCGCTGGCCACGAAGACCAGCGACGAGCACGCG
>NZ_JAQYWZ010000245.1:0-1439 GCF_036290945.1 Streptomyces sp. BE303 | reverse complement strand
GGCGTCGCGGGCGTTCAAGGAGCTGGGCTTCGACTCGCTGACCGCCGTCGAGCTGCGGAATCGTCTGCGGTCGGCGACCGGGCTGGCGCTGCCGGCGACGCTGGCGTTCGACTACCCGAGCGCCGAGCGGCTCGCCGCGTTCGTCCTGGAACAGATGGTCGGTGCGACCGCCCCGGTGGCGGGCCCCGAGGTCACGACCGTGGCCACCGACGACCCGATCGTCATCGTCGGGACGGGCCTGCGGTTGCCGGGCGGGGTGGAGACACCCGAGGCGTTCTGGGATCTGGTGGCCGAGGGCCGGGACGGCATCGGCGCGTTCCCGACGAACCGTGGCTGGGACCTGGAAGGGCTGTACCACCCGGATCCGGAGCACGCGGGCACCTACTACGCCCGCGAGGGTGGATTCCTCCACGACGCGGGCAAGTTCGACGCCGCGCTGTTCGGGATCTCGCCGCGCGAGGCGTTGACGATGGATCCGCAGCAGCGGTTGCTGCTGGAGACGTCGTGGGAGGCGTTGGAGCGGGGTGGAGTCGATCCGCTGGGCCTGCGCGGCGAGCCGGTCGGTGTGTTCGTCGGTGCCTCGTTCATGGGGTACGGCACCGGATCGGTGGAGGGCGGGGAGGGCCTGGAGGGGCACCTGCTGACGGGCACGGCCTCGTCGGTGATGTCCGGCCGGATCTCCTACACGTTCGGGCTCGAAGGCCCTGCGGTGACCATCGACACGGCGTGCTCGTCGTCGCTGGTCGCGTTGCACCTGGCCGCGCAGGCGCTGCGGTCGGGTGAGTGCTCGATGGCGCTGGTCGGCGGCGTCACCGTGATGCCGACGCCAGACATCTTCGTGGAGTTCTCGCGTCAGCGGGGTCTGGCGCCCGACGGCCGGTGCAAGTCGTTCGGTGCGGGTGCGGACGGGACGGGTAGGTCCGAGGGGGCCGGTGTCCTGCTGGTCGAGCGGTTGTCGTCGGCGCGGGCTGCCGGTCGCCAGGTCCTGGCGGTGGTGCGGGGCACGGCGGTGAACCAGGACGGTGCGTCGAACGGTCTGACGGCGCCGAACGGTCCGTCGCAGCAGCGGGTGATCCGGGCGGCGTTGGCGCAGGCGGGCCTGTCGGCGTCCGACGTGGATGTCGTTGAGGCGCACGGCACCGGCACGACGCTCGGCGACCCGATCGAGGCCCAGGCACTGCTGGCGACGTACGGTCAGGACCGTGACGGAGGCGAGCCGCTCTGGCTCGGGTCGGTGAAGTCCAACATCGGCCACACGCAGGCGGCGGCCGGTGTCGCGGGCATCATCAAGATGCTGCTGGCGATGCGGCACGAGACGCTCCCCGCCACCCTGCACGCGGACGAGCCGTCGGCGGAGGGCGACTGGTCCGTTGGCGCTGTCGGGTTGCTGACGGTGTCGCGGCCGTGGACCTCCGGGGACCGGCCGCGACGAGCGGGTG
>NZ_JAQYWZ010000244.1:0-310 GCF_036290945.1 Streptomyces sp. BE303 | reverse complement strand
TGCTGCCCGCGCTGTCGACCTGGCGGGCGCGCGGCCAGGAACGGTCGCTCATCGACGGCTGGCGATACCGCGTCACCTGGAAGCCGGTCGCCGATCCCGGCGCGGCCCGGGTCGACGGTTGCGGGCTGCTTCTCGGTGAGGACGACGAGGAGACCGTCGCCCTCGCCGATGTCCTGACCGGTCACGGCGCGTCCGTGCTCCGGTTGGAGATCGGGGTGCGGGCCGAGCTGGCCGACCGGCTGCGGACGCTCGACGCACCGCCGGTCGGCGTGCTGGTACCGGCGGGTTCGCTCACCGGCGTGCTCGCCGC
>NZ_JAQYWZ010000243.1:0-311 GCF_036290945.1 Streptomyces sp. BE303 | reverse complement strand
CCTCGGCGCGACCGTCGTGCTCACCGCCGACCACGGCATGAGCGCCAAGACCGACGCCCAGGGCCGCGCCCAGGTCGTCTTCGTCGAGGAGGAGGTCCGACGCATCCTCGGCGTCCCCGCGGACACCAGCGCCGAGGGCCGGCGGGTCATCCTGCCCATCACCGACCCGTACACCGTGCACCACGGCGCACTCGGCTCCTTCGCGAGCGTGTACCTCCCCGAGGGCACCGACCGCGACGCCTCGATCGACGCCCTGCGCGCCATCGGAGGCATCCAGGAAGTGCAAGGCCGCGAGGAGGCCGCCGCACGCT
>NZ_JAQYWZ010000242.1:0-307 GCF_036290945.1 Streptomyces sp. BE303 | reverse complement strand
GCCGGCGCTCTGGCAGGGCTGTCGTGTGGAGGGTGCGCTGCGCGGTCCCGCGGGCCTGTCCGCCCCGCTGGAGCGGCTCGGCCGGGGCGAGCGGCGGGAGTCGTCCGCGGTCGGCGCGCGGCAGTGGGGGGAGCAGGGCCGCGCCGGCGGTGTCGCAGTGGGTGTGGTCGGCGGGGGGGGGGGCGTGGTGCTTTTGGGTATGGCGGCCGGGGGGGGGGAGGATTCGGGGGGGTGGGGCGAAAAGGGGGGCGGGGCCGGGGGGTTCGGGGGCTGGTGCGCTCGGGGGTCGCGGGGGGGGGCCGGGCGG
>NZ_JAQYWZ010000241.1:0-304 GCF_036290945.1 Streptomyces sp. BE303 | reverse complement strand
GGCTCCGGCCCCGGCTCCGGCCGCACCGGTCGCCGCTCCGGCCCCGGCTGCCCCGGCTGCCCCGGCTCCGGCTCCGGTCGCTGCCCCGGCTCCGGTCGCTCCGGCTGCCCCGGCTCCGGCCCCGGCTGCCCCGGTCGCCGATCCGGCTGCCCCGGCCCAGGCCGCGCCGGCCGCCCCGGTGGTCGACGCCGGTGACGCCTACGTCACCCCGCGGGTCCGCAAGCTCGCCGCCGAGCAGGGCGTCGCGCTGGCCTCCGTCACCGGGACCGGTGTCGGCGGCCGCATCCGCACGCAGGACGTCCTG
>NZ_JAQYWZ010000240.1:0-354 GCF_036290945.1 Streptomyces sp. BE303 | reverse complement strand
CGGCATCATCAAGATGGTTCTGGCGATGCGGCACGGGACCCTGCCCGCGACGCTCCACGCCGACGAGCGTTCCCCGCACGTGGAGTGGGCTTCCGGCGCGGTGTCGCTGTTGACGGAGCCGCGTCCGTGGAGCGCCGGGGACCGGCCTCGTCGGGCGGGTGTGTCGGCGATCGGTGTGAGCGGGACGAACGCGCACGTGATCGTGGAGGAGCCCCCGGCCGTCGAGTCCGCCGCCGTCGGGGATGCGGGGCAACTTCCCGTGATTCCGGATCTGTTGTCCGGTTAGGACGAGGCGGCTCAACGTGCACGGTCACAGCTGGTGCGAGTTGAGGACCATCGGGATCGCCCCACGCG
>NZ_JAQYWZ010000239.1:0-250 GCF_036290945.1 Streptomyces sp. BE303 | reverse complement strand
GTTCTTCTCCGGCTCCGTCACCCACACCAACTCGGACGCCAACGCCTGGTGGCAGACCGACCTCGGTGGTGTCACCCCGATCAACAACATCAAGATCAACTCGCGCACCGATGGCTACCGCGACCGCAGCAACAACGCCTCGGTGTTCGTCTCGGCATCCGATATGACCGGGCGTAGCTACGCCGATCTTCGCGCCGATCCCACCGTGTGGCGGTACGACATCGCGGGCACCCCGCCCGCCGAGCTGACC
>NZ_JAQYWZ010000238.1:0-4634 GCF_036290945.1 Streptomyces sp. BE303 | reverse complement strand
TGAGGACGGTGCGTGGGACCGGGTCCTGCTCTCGGCCGCGGAGCTGTACGTCCGCGGGGTCGGGGTGGACTGGTCGGCGGCGTTCGCCGACGCCGGCACCCTGCGGCCCTCCGACCTCCCCACCTACCCCTTCCAGCACGAGCACTACTGGCTCCGGCCCGGCCGCGCCGCGGGCGACCTCGCGGCCGTCGGCCTGGACAAGGCAGGCCACCCGCTGCTGGAGGCCGGGCTGCTGCTCGGCTCCGAGGAGGGCGCCGTCTTCACCGGCCGGATCACCGAACGCACCCTGCCCTGGCTGGCCGACCACCGGGTCGGCGGCGCGACCCTGCTGCCCGGCACCGCGCTGCTGGACGCACTGGTGCACGTCGGGCACCGGCTCGGCGCGCCCACGGTCGAGGAACTGACCATATCCGCCCCGATCGTCGTCCCCGAGGGCGGCGGCATCGACCTCCAGGTCCACGTCGGCGAGGCCGAGGACGGCCGCCGCGCCGTCCGGCTGCTCACCCGGACCGGCCCCGGCCTGCCGTGGAGCGGGAACGCCACCGGCACGCTCGCCCCCGAGGGCCCGGAGCCCGCCGCCGCCGAGGAACTGACGGCCTGGCCGCCCGCCGGGGCCCGCCCGCTCGACCTCGACGGCCTCTACGACCGGCTCACCGTCGCCTACGGCCCCGCGTTCCACGCGGTCGAGGCCGCCTGGCTCGCCGACGGTCGCCTCTACGCCCAGCTCCGCCTCCCCGAGGCCGTGACCGACGCGGCCGCGTACGGGCTGCACCCGGCCCTGCTGGACGCCGCCCTGCACCCGCTCGGCGAGGCCGGCTTCTTCCCCGGCGCCGCCGTGCCGCGGCTCGCCTTCTCCTGGGCCGGGGTGCGCCTGCACGCCGCCGGGGCCGAGGTCCTGCGGGTCGTCGTCGCCGCCTCCGGGCCCGACACCCTCTCCATCCGGGCCGCCGACGAGACCGGCGCACCCGTCGTCGACGTCGAGGCCCTCACCGTGCGGCCGGTGGACCCGAGCAGCCTGGGCGCCGCCTCCGACGCGGCCCTGTTCGAGGTCGACTGGGTCCCGGCACCCGAAGCGGAACCTGAAACGACATCCGGAGCGGCTGACGGGACGGCCGCCGAGGCGACCCCCGCCGGCACGGCCTGGGTGCTCCACGACGAGCTGCCCGCGGACGGACCGCTGCCGCCCCTCGTCGTGCTGCCCGCCGGCCTCGGCGTGCCGACCGACGGTGTCCCCGAGCGCGCCCACGCCGTCGGCCACGACGTCCTGCGGGCCCTCCAGTCCTGGCTGGCGGACGAACGGACGGCCGACTCCCGGCTCGTCGTCGTCACCCGGCGCGGGGAACTCGTCCAGGAGCCCGTCCGGGGCCTGGTGCGGACCGCGCAGTCGGAGAACCCGGGCCGCTTCGTCCTCGTGGAGGGCGACGACCCGGCAGCCGCCGCCGAGGCGGTGGCCGCCACGGCGGACGAGCCGCAGATCGCGGTGCGCGACGGGCGGCGACTCGTCGCCCGGCTGCGCCGCGCGGCGCAGCCGGCCCCCGAGGTCCCGTCCCCGCTGGCGGGCGGCACCGTCCTGGTCACCGGCGTCACCGGTGGCCTCGGCCGCCTGGTGGCCCGCCACCTCGCGGCGGTCCACCGCGTCGCCGAGCTGGTCCTGGTCTCCCGCTCCGCCGTCCCCGCCGACCTGCTCGCCGAACTCGCGGCGGACGGCACCCGCGTCCGGTCCGAGACGGTGGACGCCGCCGACCGCGCGGCGCTGGCGGCGGTCGTCGACTCCGTCGCGGACCGCCTCACCGGCGTCGTCCACGTCGCCGGGATCGTGGACGACGGCGTCATCGAGGCGCTGGACGGCGCCAAGTGGCACAGCGTGCTGCGCCCCAAGGTCGACGCCGCCTGGCACCTCCACGAACTCACCGCCGGGCTCGGCCTCGCCGTCTTCGCGCTCTACTCCTCCGCCTCCGGCGTCCTCGGCGGCTCCGGCCAGGGCAACTACGCGGCCGGCAACGCCTTCCTGGACGGTCTGGCCGTCCACCGGCACGCCCTCGGACTGCCCGCCGTGTCACTCGCCTGGGGCCTGTGGGCCGAGGCCGGCGGCATGGGCGGCCGTCTGAGCGACACCGACCTCGCCCGGATGGCCCGGGGCGGCACCCGTCCGCTCTCCGCCGAGCAGGGCCTGGCCCTCTTCGACGCCGCGATCACCGGCGACCGGGCGGCCGTGGTGCCGATCCGGCTCGACGTCACCGGCGTCCGCAGCGACGACCTCCCGCCGCTCCTGCGCGGGCTGGCGCCGGCCGCCCGCGCGCCCCGCGCCCTGCGACGGGCCGCCGCCCGGTCCGCCGGGGCCGGTGCCGACACCCTCGCCCGGCGGCTGGCGGGCCTCGCCGCCGCCGAGCGCGACGAGGTGCTGCTCGCCCTCGTCCGCGACACCGCCGCCACCGTGCTCGGTCACGGCTCGGCCGGGTCCCTGGACGTCGAGAAGCCGTTCAAGGACCTGGGCATCGACTCGCTGACCGCCGTCGAGCTGCGCAACGGGCTCGGCGCCGCCACCGGGCTGCGGCTGCCCGCCACGCTGGTGTTCAACTACCCGACGCCGAAGGCCCTCGCGGCCCACCTCACCACCGAGCTGGTCGGCGAGGAGACCGCCGCACCGGCCGCCGCGCCCGTCCCGGCGGTGCGCGCCGCCGAGGCCGACGACGAACTCGTCGCGATCGTCGCCATGGGCTGCCGCTTCCCCGGCGGCCTCGACTCCGCCGAGGACCTCTGGCGCTTCGTCGCCGCCGGAGGAGACGCCGTCTCCGGACTGCCCACCGACCGCGGGTGGGACCTCGACGGCAGCTACGACCCCGACCCCGACGTGCCCGGCCGCACCTACGTGCGCGGCGGCGGGTTCCTGCCCGGCATCGCCGACTTCGACGCCGCCTTCTTCGGGATCAACCCCCGCGAGGCGCTGGCGATGGACCCGCAGCAGCGGCTGCTGCTGGAGGTCGCCTGGGAGACCCTGGAGCGGGCCGGTCTCGACCCGACCGCCCTGCGGGCCACCCCCACCGGCGTCTTCATCGGCACCCACGGCCAGGATTACGGCACCCAGGGCACCGGCGGCCAGGCCGACGAGGGCTACCTCGTCACCGGCAACGCGGGCAGCGTGCTGTCCGGCCGGCTCTCCTACACCCTCGGCCTGGAGGGGCCCGCGATCACCGTCGACACCGCCTGCTCCTCCTCGCTGGTCGCCCTGCACCTGGCCGCCCAGGCCCTGCGCAGCGGCGAGTGCACGCTGGCGCTGGCCGGCGGCGCGTCGGTGATGTCCACCCTGGAGGGCCTGGTCGGCTTCTCCCGGCAGCGCGGCCTGGCCACCGACGGCCGGAGCAAGGCGTTCGCGGACGCCGCCGACGGGTTCGGGATGTCCGAGGGCGTGGGTCTGCTCCTGCTGGAGCGGCTGTCGGACGCGCGGCGGCTCGGCCACGAGGTGCTGGCCGTCGTCCGGGGCTCGGCCGTCAACCAGGACGGTGCGTCGAACGGCCTGACCGCGCCCAACGGCCCCTCGCAGGAGCGGGTCATCCGGGCCGCGCTCGCCAACGCCGGACTGGCCGCCGGCGACGTCGACGCCGTCGAGGCGCACGGCACCGGCACGCCGCTCGGCGACCCGATCGAGGCGCACGCCCTGCTCGCCACCTACGGCAGGGGCCGCCCGGCCGAACAGCCGCTCTGGCTGGGCTCGGTGAAGTCCAACATCGGGCACACCCAGGCCGCGGCCGGTGCGGCCGGTGTGATCAAGATGGTCGAGGCGCTGCGCCACGGCGTACTGCCGAAGACCCTCCACATCGACGCGCCCTCCTCGCACATCGACTGGTCCTCGGGCGGCATCGCCCTGCTCACCGAGGACCGGGAGTGGCCCGAGGGCGACCGCCCGCGCCGGGCCGCGGTCTCGGCCTTCGGCGTGAGCGGCACCAACGCCCACGTCATCCTGGAGCAGGCCGAGCCGGCCGAGCAGGCCGCCGCGCAGCCCGCCCCCGAGGCCGCAGCCGGCGCGAACGAGGACGAGAACGCCGACGCGGCCGGGGACGGCGCGGCCCCCTGGGTGCTCTCCGGTGCCTCGGAGGCCGCCCTGCGGGCACAGGCCGCCCGGCTGGCGGCGTACGCGGACGAGCGCCCCGACGTGGACCGCGCGGCGACCGCCCGTGCCCTCGTCACGGCCCGCTCCCGCTTCCCCGAGCGAGCGGTCGCCGTCGGCGCCGACCCGGCCGGACTCACCGACGCCCTGCGGGCGCTGTCCTCCGGCGAGGCTGCGCCCGGGTTGGTGGCGGGCCGTGCGGAGGTGGCGGGCCGGTCGGTGTTCGTGTTCCCGGGTCAGGGTTCGCAGTGGGTGGGGATGGGCCGGCGTCTGTCGGCCGAGTCCCCGGTGTTCGCCCAGGCCCTGGCGGAGGTGGAGGGTGCGCTGAAGCCGTATGTGGACTGGTCGTTGGTGGATGTGGTGAATCAGGTGCCGGGTGCCGCCTCGCTGGAGCGGGTGGATGTGGTGCAGCCGGTGTCGTTCGCCGTGATGGTGGGTCTGGCGCGGGTGTGGGGTTCGTTGGGTGTGGTGCCGGACGCGGTGGTGGGGCATTCGCAGGGTGAGATCGCGGCGGCGCATGTCGCGGGGA